>JARRPN010000110.1:0-6260 GCA_037382875.1 Calditrichaceae bacterium
AGTTATCAGGATCTTAAAACACCATCACTTACAGATACTTCTCAGACAATATTAAATAATGATATTGTGGAAGTGATAGAGCCGGCGAGAATCCGTGTTGATGAACTAACCATATTAAAAGATACTACAGCGCCTAATGCGCCTTATGTAAATGTTGGACAGTCGTTCCACTTGAGAGTCACTTTAAACAATACGGGTTTAGATTTAATTGAAAGTGCAAAAGTCCGTTTGTTTGTAAATTCGATATCTACACCTATTGATAGTGTCATATTTGAGAACATTGCCTCTGGTACAACAGCAATGCACACATTTACACATTCCAGGCCTGAGAGTGGCACGGTTACGTATAAAGTATTAATCAGTGAAGGTGAAGCGTTGGATGCTGTCGGTAATCCTGCACAAATACAGCAACCTGTTGATAATGTTGAGGATGTATTTGTACAAACTCCGAGTTTAGTTTCGTTAAATACTGTTTTGTTTAAATCTGAACAAACATTGGATTCACTCATCGTTTCGGAAAATCAGGTTTTTAATGTTCGGGTAAATATCTCAAATGAAGGTCAATCCGCATACGGGCAAGGTGAAATTGTTCTTCGTTTTTCCCGTGACCATTTAGACTGGATTGATCCGCAAAACCCGGATAGTATAAAAGTCTTTACTTCAGATAATAATTTTATTGAATGGCAATTAAAGGCATCACAAGCAGCGGAAGCTGATTTTTATGATGAAATAACAACAGCAGTCATTCAGCCGCCAACTGATTTGAATACAAATAATATGGTTTTATATACAGTGACAGACAGCAATGTGCATGTCAGTGTTGAGCCAATGGGTATGATATTGAATAATTCATTAAGTATTCTCTCACCCCAGGGTTCGGTGGATGGCATAATTTCAACAGATCAAACGTTTACACTTCGATCTAATATATCATTTAATTCAACAATATCACCTTTAGGTCGTCATGCTGAAATCAACTTACCCGAGGAATTTACAATCGAAGGAGGAACAGAAAGAAATTTACCTGGAGATACCAATGAACCGGTTGAAGAATGGATAATAAAGGCGCCCGAAGAAGCTACATATTTCAGATCAATTACAGTTACATGCTCCGGCATTGACAAAAACAGCGAATTAGATGTTGAAAAAATTTCCTCGTCAGTTTCAATCCGTACCGTTGAAAAAGCAAAACTGGACTTAAGTTTGCAGATTGTAAAAAAAGAAGGTGCAGAAGATGATACCCTGTCGGTTGGACAACAATTTAGTATCCAGGCTGCTGTTACTAATCAGGGAACAGCTGGGGTGACAGGCAATGGGAAAATTTATATTGAGGATATTGGTCTAAATACGAGTATTAGTCCGGATGAATCTGCCGGTGCATTCCAAGACACACTTACTTTTCTTACCGGAACACCTGTAAACTGGAATCTGGAGGTTAGTCAAATTCCTGCGGAAGTTGTTTCAGAACTTTTACAGTCGTTGCAACAATCCATTGAAAGGGAAAAACAAAAATCATTTCCTCAGTTTAATCAGAGACCAAATTCATTGTCAAGTCCAAGGGATATTTTCAATAAAATATACAAACTTACTTCCCAGGCTGAAATTAAATCTACATCACTGATTGTAAAATATAAAGATCTTCCGGATGATATTAATACAAATGAAAGCGCGGATACCCTTAGCAGTTATACTGAAAAAACAATATATATTGAGAACAAAGCCACACTTAGTTTAGCCGGGATTACATGTCCTGATACAGTCTCGACAGGTCAAAGTTTTAGTGTTACTGTGGAGGCGACACCATCTGAGAATTTGATAAATCCAGTCGCTACGCTGCAACTACCTGAGAGTTTTGGAGGCACAAGTCCTTTACAGTCCAACCTGGATGAGCATAACCAAGCAGTATTTAATATTCAGGTCCCTGCTGATCCTTCTGCTTTAGCTCCTGTTGAGTCACTTATGGTGATGGTTGAAGGTACAGATGTTAATAGTAATTTACCTGTATTCATAAGTTCACCGCAGTCCAAAAAAGTGAATATTCGTATCAAACCAAAATTGGTGATGAACTATGAAATTTTAATGCCTGTATCTGCAGTAGCAAACAATATGCTTTCTTTCGGACAAACACTTGAAATAAATGTATGGCCTGATACTCTTCCGCAATTTACACAACTTGCTTATTCGGATATTATAAATACAGGTTCCATTGTTCTAAATCAGGAGATATTTAATACGCATGGATTCCTTAAAATAGATAATGAGACTTATGAAAAATCATTTACTAAAATCGGACAAAATCTGAAATTTAGATTGAGAGCACCTCGGAAGAGCATAACAACCAGCGTCAACTTAAATTTTAGTCAATTACCAAAAGATAAATATAGTAATGAAGTGGTTGATTTAGATATCGATAATGGGAGTGTGAAAATTCCGTTAAGTGTTAGTGCAAAAGAAATTACTGTTACACGGATTGACAGCTTAGTTAAGAATACTAATTTTACGCGTGGATTGGATGGAAATGTGATTTTCGCATTTGATATATCCAATGCCGGTTACCTTGATAATTTGTATGTCAACTCTCTTGAATTGTTCTTTATTGCCAAAAATGATACTAGTCGCCTGACGGACTTAGCACTTGAGAATATGCTGGAATCGATAAAAGTAGTAAACTATGAAGGGGCAAAAACAGATCTGACAAAAACCTTGCTCAACGATCCAAAGGTGTATGCTGTTTTCAGTTCAGCAGATTATAGTGTGATTAATCCATTAAGAATAGATTTTGACCAACTTGTAACCCTCCCGCCTGATTCATCAGAAATACTTTTGGTTGTTGCCAAATTTTCGGCAAATGCGGTAACAAGAAGTTTCAGGACGGTCTTAAAAAACGTGAATGCTTATGATGATGATCCTGAATTTCCAGTTATGATTGTTGATAGCGAAGGTGAACATATTGACCAAAGTAGTTCTTTTTTATCAGGTGTTTTCAATGTTATCACAGATAATCCTGAAGAAGCATTTGCAGTTTATCCAAATCCATTTGTTCAATCGGAATTTCCACTAGCCAGAATTAGATTCTATCTCAAGGAACAATCAGATGTCGATCTTAAGATATACACACTACTTGGACAGCTGGTTCGTTCGAAATGGAATATGAATTTAAATGATTTACCACCGCGACTATATGATGGTGATGTGTTTTGGGATGGAACAAATGATCGGGGAGAAAAAGTGTTAAATGGCGTTTATTTATGTACCATTGAAATTCGTGGACAAAGTTCAACAAAACGATATATAACAAAAATCGGGTTTGTTAAATAACAATATGTCAAAGTACTTTAAAATAGAATTAATTTTAATATTGGTTTCAGTAATTTCTGGAAACTGCCTTTTTGCACAGACTGGAGATGGCGGGACAGAAAGCAATTTGAATTTTGGTTACGGCGCCCGGGCTCTGAGTTTAGGTGGAGCTTATACTGCCCTGGCCGATGATCCTACAGCCGTATTTTGGAATCCAGCCGGATTAGAAAATATTTATCAACAGAATGTTAATTTTTTCCATACTTCTTTCTGGGAAGGGATTAATTATGATTTTATTGGATATGTCTATCCGACATTGAGTTTTGGTACATTTGGTATTGGCATTGGCAGAATTGGTGTAGACGAAATTCCTCAACTGGATAATTCCGGAGTACCGATTAATAACAACACATATTCTCACGCCGAAATGCATATGTATATATCAGGGGCTAAAAGACTACCGTATAATACAACCTTTGGCATTACATTTAAATATCTGCGCAGAGGATTTAGTGGTTTGATTGATAAACCTGAATATTTTGACAGTGGATTTGGTATGGATATAGGTCTATTGTACAGGCCTGAATTATTAGGTTCACGCTGGATTCAAGATTGGTCTTTCGGCCTTAAAATGACTAATATATTAAAGCCAAGTTTAAAAGAGGGATCAGAGAACGATCAATTACCATTCAGCTTTAAACTGGGTTTATTAAAAAAAGTACGGTTTTCTGGTGGAAATTATTTTAATGTTTTGTTTGATATTAAAAGTGTTCAAAGAATGGATACCCGTTTCTATCTCGGAACAGAGTATCATTTCAGAGAACTTGGGGCTTTCCGGTTAGGATTAAATAATGGCAGATTTGCTGTTGGCAGTGGTGTGGAGTATAAAATGTTTCAGATTGACTATACCTATGGCAGCTATTCTAAATCAGAACTTCTTTCAGCGGTGCATAGTTTCTCAATTTCCATTAATTTTGGTAAAAACAGAGATGAGATGCTGGCAAGTGCTGAAGCGAAAAGAATTCTAGAAGAAAGAGAATTAATCGCAAGAACAATAGCTGTTGAACGTCAACAGTTCATATCAGACCATCTGCATTTTGCAAATAAATATTTTAATGATAAACAATATATGGATGCAATTGTAGAATACAGGCAAGTATTGACTTTGGATTCATCAAATGTTTATGCAAAAGCTATGCTTGATTCTGCTAATAATAGGTTACAATATGCTTTTGAAATTAGGCAGGCTCAGGCAATACAAGTGGCTTTAAATAAAAGTCAGGCAGAACGAGATAGAAAATTCATAAACTCACATTTTGAAAAAGGCAGGAAATATATTGAACAAAATAAATTCAAAGAAGCATTAATTGAATTTAATCTAGCCTATGAGCGCGATAGTACAAATCAGACTATTAATAATGCCAAACAAACTACAGAGCGACGAATAGTTGAAGAAGCAAAAAATTTAATTCAACAAAGTAAAGATGAACTGGCATCAAATAATTACGCTGATGCTCAACTTTTATTATTAAAAGCTCAAGAACTAAGTGAAAATAATAGTGAGAATTTAGATGAAATTAAAAACCTCAGCGATCAGGTTGATGTTCAAAAATTTTCACAACGCGGGATGTTATATTATCAGTTGAGTGAATTTAAAGATGCGGTAAGTATGTTTGAAAAAGTTCTAGCTATAGATCCTGAAAATGAAAATGCCAGAGAATATTATGATAAGAGCAAAATAGAATTATCTACAGCTACACAAATGATGGATCCAATTACTGAAAAAAGATATCTGACAGGTATCAACGAATACATTAATGGAAACATTGATAAAGCAATTGCCATCTGGGATAGTATACTTATAGAACAACCCTATAATAAAAGGGTTCTTTCTGCAGTGCGAACAGCCAGAGAACGACAGAAAAGAAAAACAGACTAATCTTTAATTTTTAATGAAAAAACAGAATTGGAGAATAGCATTCTTAAAGTTCCCGCTGAAATTAAATATCTACCGAAAATCAGGAATTATATTGAATACCGGGCATTGCAAAAAAATTATTCTGAAAAAATAATACATGCTGTAAAACTTGCCACTGAAGAAGTATGTACCAATGTTATTCGCCATGGGTACAAAGATATAAAAAATGGTACTATACAGATTGAAGTTATTTCCAAAAGGAATAGTCTAACTGTTAATATAATTGATCAGGGACAAACGTATGATCCAAAACAGGTTAAGGATCCGGATTTAAATGAATATGTTTTATCAGGTAAAATGGGTGGCTTGGGCATTATGATGATTAGAAAATTAATGGATGAGATAAGGTATAAAGTCACACCTCGTGGAAATGAACTTCAACTTACAAAATATAGGCAACAAATCAGCGATTCCAGGTTTTCTAAACTGTGGCTATTTTTTGAAAAAACTTTTAAATCCCAATTTTTAGCATATGGCAGTCTTATTTTCTTCTTTGGATAATTATTGTCATCATTACTTACTACAAATAGATCTTTGTCAATTGCAATTTCTTTTGATATTATTGACGAAAATGGAAATTTCTATTTAACTAAAAAAGAAATTATCATATCTTCCCATAAAACTATCCTGAAATTGATAAGTAATTTAATATCACTCTTAAATAAAACATTAACCAACACAAATTCTATTTGAGGAAAATCCACCTTTTTTGTATTAAATAGAATGATTTTTGTAAATTACACTAATTACAATTTGTTAATTTTGAATAATGCTACAAGCTTATTTAGGAGAAAATCATATGGAAAATCCCGAAATAATTGAAGATGAAAAGAACTCTTCGCTAACAAAACCCGCCATTCAATGGGGCTGGCTGAGAGCAGTTCTTCAATTGATAGCCTGGATTATTATTAATCTGGTAATCTCAGGCATCGCAACTGTTGCCGTTGTATTAATTCAGGGTCAGGATCCTGCGTCGCTCATGGGA
>JARRPN010000111.1:0-16525 GCA_037382875.1 Calditrichaceae bacterium
AGTTCAATTTCATAGCCGGAACGACGCCAGAAATTGATATGGGCAACCATTGCTGACCATATAAAAAACGGCCAAATGTGATACAATCGATCTTGTGCATCTTCAGCATCACGTCGTATCGATCGTCTAATAAAACGATCCACAGTTTCCCCAGGCAGGTATTCCTGAGTCCACACACCCGGCTCTTCCCAGTAACCGCCAAAGTTTTCTACCAGTTGCAATCCACGTCTGGGCGCACCGGCATGAATCATCCAGTTAATTTCAGAGATAATTTCGGGTTTAATTTTGGTTTTTAAAAAATGCATTGAAATATCATAAGAACCATAATATCGGGTCTGAATACTAATACGATATATTTTCTTATTGGGCAGATCATCCAGCAAACTGATCCATACACCTCCGGGCGGAATATCATACAACCGGATGATTCTACCTTCAGAAAACAGAAAGATCGCTTCACGCAGCATGGCCGTATCACGGATGATAGAAATTATTTTCTTCTGGTCGTTTTCATCAATACCTTCTTCGAATGTAATTACATCCTCCCAGTAATATTCAATATTCGTTTCTGCATCAACGGCAATATCCCGGTTATCACCCAGCCATTTACGAAAACCCTGTTCAAGTTTTATCCGTGATTGAGAAGCCGGCTTGCAGATCCCGGGAAGATCGGTACGAATTTCATAACGAACCAGTAACTGCCTGGTACGTTTATATTTGGTTGGATGTTTAATTCCAAATTCAGCAAGTAGATGAAACAATGCCTCCAGAATGGTAACCGTTTTAGAGCTTCCAGTCAAAAATTTTGAAAATTCACTTTTTATGACCCGGTGAATACCATTCAGGTAATCTTCACCCTTAATTTTTTGTACGATGTTCTCAATAACATACTCATCAAGCAGATCCGGTACATTGGTGATATAAAGTTCCAGGAAAGGTGCAAAAGAGATTCCTGTAAATAATCGCAGTCCGGCTAAATATAATTTTTGTTGAATTGATTTATGCGATGAAAGATTATAATGTGTTAACAACTCAGTTAACAAATTATGGTAGGGCAGATTTTCGTTGTCAATTAAAAAATTGATATATTTGAGACCTAATTCGGCCTGATCTGTAATAGGCGATTGTAGCATACAAACAGCCAGATGTAAACCATTTAAAGACCGCTCTTTGCCATCCAGGGTTATTTGTAAATTATTTTGCTGATCCGGTGACACTTCAAAATAATTCTTAACTTTGGTGAAATGAATGTTCTTATTAATATCATCCAACCGATACCATTGAAATATGGAATCACCTGAAAAATCCAATATTCCCTGATTACCAATCCAGTAAATAGGGTTAGCTAAAATATATTGCAGATCAATAAACTTGTCTGTTATGTGATAAATATAGTTTCCAATCTGGTATGTATCTTTTTCCTTCATTTCATAAATATCAAGGTAATCACCATATTTTTCGATAAAAATACCATGATTACCAATCCGTAAATCGCCTGTCAGACAGCCGCGTTCTCTTAGAAACCATGTTGGAATTCTGATCTCAGTCTTATCCTTAACCAGACTGATATAATTTTTCTGATACATGGAATCAATCAACTCTTTAAAATTTGTTTCAATCACCTTACGTTTATATGTGCTCTTTGGTGTGAGCTCACCCCTTCCCGCCTGAAAGGGGCGATCAATTATTCGAAAATCAACAATACGCTCAAACGGCGCTAAAAATTTATTAACTGTAACCACAACCGAGGCAAAATATGATTCCTGTTCCTCTTCCTTCAATTTAGATACCGACATGCTGTCTGAGTCATAATTTGGATAAATCAGAACCGTATTGTAGGGCCGGTGATCCCCGACCAGAAATACCTGTTGAACTGTATCGAAATCGCGGAAGAGATTTTCTATTTTTTGTGGGGCAATGGTTTCGCCCTTAATATTTTTATAGATCTCTTTTTTACGATCGATTATTTCATAAAAGCCATGGTTATCTGTCTGCATCACATCGCCAGTAGGCAACCAGCCGTCAATAAATGTTGATTCATAATCCTGATCAAAATAGCCCATCATCACATAGGGACCACGGATCAGTAATTCCCCGTCATCTGCGGTTTTTACTTCAATTCCGGGCAGCGCCTTACCCAGTGAATTTTCAACGTATTGATTGGGCGGCGTCATGGTAATGCCACCTGTTGCTTCGGTCATGCCGAAACCGCTCATTAACTCAACACCGTTACGCTGGAAAAATGTGAATACATCCGGTTCCAGATAACCCGCAGCCGAGAGTCCCCATCGTAATTTACCGCCGGTTATTTCTTTTGCTTTTTCCAGGATAACTTCATCTTCAGCTAATTCAATATCGACTTCAGAACGGATTTTTTCATATAACTCATACCATTTTTTAGGTATGGATATAAAAATGGTCGGTTTGCTGCGTTGCATATTATCGACCATGGTAGTAATTGCCGGATTTTCCATAAAGACATATTCAGCACCCCAGAAGATTGAGCCTGTCATTTCCAGCCAACGACCGAAGGTGTGATACAACGGCAGGTAGGCCAGAAAACGATCTTTATCACCAATTTCCGGCAGAGCCATTGCCCGGCAGAATCGTTTGTAAACCAGATTTTTGTGAGAAAACATAATGCCCTTCGGAACGCCGGTGGTGCCGGATGTGTACATAATCGTAGCAAGATCATCCACATACATATTTTTTTGCCATTGCCGCAACAGATCATTGGAAAAATCAGCGCCATCATTAAGCATCTGGTCGAGAGATATAACCCAGCTTTCAGCGCTATCACCCTGCAGTAACACCGCACCATTCAATTGTGGTATATTCTTTTTTATGGATTTAACTTTAGCCAGTTGCTTCTCGTTGGATACCAAAATAAGCGATGCCTTTGTCTGATTCAGAATAAACTGAACATGATCAGCAACGGAATTAGCCGGGATCATTACATTGACAATGCCACTGGTTAAACAGGCCAGATCCAGTAAAACCATATCGAGACTGTTTTCAGTTAAGAAAGCAGCCTTTCCGGATTCATTACTCCCGGCAGCAATAATTTTTCCCAATCCGCGAGCATACATCTCAATCATTTTCGAAATCTTCTTCCAGGGAAGGGATTCATCCCGGTCATTAAATAATAACCTAAAAATGGTCTTATCCGGATAATCACGAATCCGTTGTTTAACAAGCTGCCCGATATGAAAATTACTTGTCTCAATCAGTTCAAGAATTAGTTTTTCCCATGGTTTTGTATCTTTGATTCTGACCAGAAACACTGATTGACGAAATATGTCCAGGTAATTATGGATCAGCATCACCAGCGCATTATCGGAACTCTCTGCATATTTTAAAAGGCATTGGCCAAAATTAAAGAAGATGTCCAAATCAACAGTTGAGCCCAGCATTTTATCCAGGCGATTTAAAATAACCGCTTCTAAAATAGCATCCCAGTTATGACTGATATCCGGCGCTCTTTTAAGAAAATTGTTTTTTACGGTTTCATCAATGCTGTGATTTATTTTTTCGATGAGGCGGTTGAGTTCATCTTTTTCCAGACTGCCGGCACCGGCACGAAGGGTGTCTTCCAGCTGGCTGAGTTCAGATAAAAATGCTGTGGATTTTGTATCGTTCATATTCAATCCTGTAAGTTGTATATAATCTACTTTTAATCAAATAATCTGAAATTATATTCCAACATTAAAAGCAGAATAAATTAAGGATTGTTAATTGTTTTGTAAGCTAAACAAAGATAAATAAAAAATATGTCATCTACAATGTGGAACTGATTGGTAATGAAATATGAAATCAACTACTTAATAATAATTTTATAAATAAAAAACCCGCCTTTCGGCGGGTTAAATCTTATTGTGTTCCAGAGGTATCAGCCGGTGTTTCAACCGGTTCCGGTATTGGCTTTGCTTTGACTGTTATCGTGCAGCGTGTAGTGGCTTCATCGGTGCCATCGCTTACTTTAACCACAAGGGCATATTCACCTGCCTGGTCATCAGACGGCGTCCAGCTGAATTGTCCGCTGTTTGTGTCAAAATCAGCCCCTGAAGGCAGATTGCCGCATTCAAAGGTCAAGTCATCACCATCGGGATCGCTGCCGTTAAACTTAATTGAGACCGTACTACCTGCTTCAACAGATTCAGATGAAGAACCGTTGATTTCCGGCTTACGGTTTACATTGTTTACTTTGATTTCTGCAGTCTGGGATACGGTTTCTTTTCCGTCACTCAATTTAAATATGACTGAATAGTCACCGGCCTGATCATAGGTTGGTTTCCATGTTAGTTCACCCGAACTGCTGTTCAGACTTGCACCATCCGGCAAATTATCAGCGCTATAGGTCAGGGTATTATCCGTGTCTTCATCACTACCGACCAGACTGATCTTAAGTTCTTCGTTCTCGTTTACCTGGGCATTAGCCACAGCATTCAAAACCGGCGCTCGGTTAACATCGGTAACAGTTATCACAGCGCTCTGTTCTGCAAACAGTCCAGCCGGATCGTTGACTTTAAAATTCAAGGTATATTCACCTGCCTGAGTAAAATTCGGTGTCCAGGCAAATTCACCACTCTGTGCATTCAGCGTCGCTCCTGCCGGTAAATTAGAACAGGCATAGACCAGCTTACCCTCGTCTTCTTTATCCGGATCAGTACCACTCAGTGCGAAAGCGATGGCTGTATTTTCTTCTCCACTTGCTGCAGGAACAGCTGCTAATTCCGGCGGACGATTAACATGATTAACTGTTAAGTTAAATGTTTTTGAATCACTCAACCCTTCAGGATCATTCAAATTCACCGTAATCCCTGTATAATCTCCTGATTGATCAAAGGTTGGTGTCCAGCTGAATTGAGCTGAAGCGGCATCGAATGTTGCGCCATCCGGCAGATTCTCAGCTGAAATCACCAGTTTACCTTCATCTTCCTTATCGGGATCTGAATATTCAACTTTTAATGTCCATGGCTGGTTTTCATCCACAACCTGATCGGTAATGGCTGTGATTACCGGTGGACGATTGACATGATTTACTGTTATGGTCATTGGTTGAGAGACAGTAAAAGCACCATCCGTTGCACTGAAATTGACGGTATACGTACCGGATTGATCATAGGTCGGTGTCCAGTTTAACGTAAGTGTTGAGGCATCAAATACGGCACCTTCTGGCAGATCAGCAGCCTCATAGGTTATTTTACCTTCATCTTCTTTATCCGGATCTGTTGCCGGGACAAGCGTATAAGCTAATGGCGTATTTTCATCCACGGTCTGTGCTGCCTGTTCAGGCAGAACCGGGGTACGATTCACATGATTCACCGTAATATCTACCGTTTTCTGATCTGTCAATCCACTTGGATCTTTATTTACAAAGACCACCTGGTAACTACCCGATTGCTCAAAGGTGGGCGTCCATGTAAATCTATCAGCTGTAGAATCAAATACAGCGCCTTCCGGCAATCCCTGTGCCTGAATTGACCATTTACCCTCATCTTCCGTATCCGGATCAGAACCGGTTAGGTTAAACGTTAACTCGGCATTTTCATCAACACTCTGTGCTGCAATAGCATCCATAACCGGCGAACGATTAATATGATTAACCGTAATTGTGGTTGATTTTGTATCACTCAATCGGCCATCACTCACAGTAAAGGAGACGGGATATGAACCAGACTGATCATAGGTTGGTGTCCAGGTTACATTTGTACTGCTCAAGGTTGCACCCTCTGGCAGTCCATCAGCGGTATAAACCAGCTTACCTTCATCTTCCACATCGGGATCAGTTCCAACCAGTGTAAATGCGAGATTTGCATTTTCATCCACTGTCTGTGGAGGAATTTCAGCTAACACGGGTGGACGGTTTACGTGCGCAACCGTAATTTTTATAGCCTGTGAGGTATCCAGATCTGATGGATCAGTTACCTTAAATATTACATTTTCATAGATTCCGGATTGATCATAAGTTGGCGTCCAGCTAAAACTGAGTGAATCAGCATTAAATCTTGCACCTTCTGGTAAATTCTCAGCTGTAAATACCAACTTGCCTTCATCCTCCACATCCGGATCGCTACCACTGATAGTAAATCGCAATGGCTTATTTTCATCCACTTGTGCATCCGCAATGACATCCAGTACTGGTGGGCGGTTAACATGATTTACGGTAACATCGAAAGTAATGGAATCACTCAGCGCACCGGCTTTAAATATGAAAAGCAGATTTTTATACTCACCGCTACCTGGTTTGCAATAGGTTCTAAAACCGGTTTCCGATCGATATGATTCACCGTCAACACAGAAGCATCACGATAGATACCCCCTTCAGGATCCATAATGGCAAAATCCACGGTATAGACACCGGATTGTTCATAGGTCGGCGTCCAGCTAAATACACGTGTCTCCGGATTAAATTGGGCACCTTCAGGCAGACTTTGCGCATCATAAGTCAATCTGCCTTTATCCTCGATATCCGGATCACTACCTTCTGGAATGGTGAATGTAAGAACTTTATTTTCATCGATTGTATAATCTTCAACATCCGGCAATACAGGATTGCGATTTACGTGGTTAACTGTGATCTCAAATTCGGTTGAAGTACTTAATTTACTGTCTGTTTTTTCTGTAACAGTAATACCTACTTTAGGATATCGACCGGATTGTTCGTAGTTGGGCGTCCATGTTAATTCGCCGGATGAAGTATCAAATGCAGCACTGTCCGGTAAATTCTTCACCGTAAAATAAATTTCGTCACCGTCAGGATCATACGCATCCGGTACAATGAGAAGCTCGCTGTTTTCATCTACAATCTGATCGCTTATCGGGGCGATTACCGGTTCGAAGTTTTGGCGTAGAATCAATGTCTGATCACCAGCAGCGGTATAGACATAGACATCTTCCTTAATCGCATAGTAAATTTTACTCTTTGCTAGATATTCACCTGCTTTAACTGGTTTTCTGGGATTGGTAACATCAACGATTTCCAGCTTTCTGCCTAATTCATTAGCCATAAACAAGGTGTTGCGTGTTTTCGATGCATGGTACACATAACCATCCACCGGTACTTTTGCCACTAAAGAAGGTACCTCAGGACTTGATACATCTAAAATCCATAAACCATCAGGCCCATTGGCAACATAAGCTAAATTGTCCTCAACCTGAATCGTCTTGGCATTTTTCATTCCGATAAATTGCCCACGTTTAGTAGGTGAGCCGGGACTAGATACATCTATAATGGCCACACCTGCATTTTTATCTGCGACATATAAATCGGTTCCATAAAGAAACAATCCCCAAGCCCAACCATTTGTATCAAGGGATCCCGCCAATCTTGGGCGATCGGGTTGTCTGATATTATAAATTGAAATACCCTGTGGACCTTCCGCTATATAAACATTTGGAAATTGTGCAATCACCCAAAAAGCCTGCTGTGTAGGTGGTATAATTTTAGATACAAGTCTTATATTCTTAGGATCGGAAATATCCAGAATGTAAACGCCATCAATTTCGACGGATAAAAATGCGTAATTCCCATCGACATAAACATTTCTGGTTCTTTTTGTTAGTTCATAGCTGCCGATTTCTTTCGGATTTTTAGGATCGGAAACATCTAACACCTGCAATCCAGCCCAGGTATTAGCAACATATAGCGTATTACCCTGCAGGAACAGATTTTGGATTCCGTCTTTAACCTGTTCACCAGAGCTAAGCTTTTGTGGACTAACGGAACTAATAAACTCTGCACTGGCTTTTTGTGCATTTACAATTGTTAATGGAAACAACAGGAAAGCAATCACAAGGATACATAGGAGAGCTTTACCATTCATGTTGTGCTCCTCTTTATGAGATAAATGAGTATTGTTTTGAGGGTTAAACTTAATGATTTAATTTAACTTAGCCCTTTTTGAAAATCAAGAAACTTTCAATTTGTTCATGCTATGCTATATTGATTTCATATCGACCTTATTAGTATCGACTTTAATGTCAAAAAGCTGAACATAATTCCTTAATTATTTAATTGAATTTAAAAGTTATTACTTCTATTTTTATTCCTGAAATTTATTTTAGGATTTAATCATGCCCGAATTATCCGGATTAAATTTATCATATCATCTTGATTCAATTTTCCTACTACCCAAAGCAGATACCATATATGGATATCCAATTCGCAAAATTTATCGTGGATACCCAGGATATGACTTTTCTGTAAATTTATTCGGGAAAACAGCCGGAACACCGATGGGTCCTGCTGCAGGACCGCATACCCAGTTGGCCCATAATATTTTATTATCCTATTTAGCTGGTTCCCGTATTATTGAATTAAAAACGATACAAATTTTAGACCAATTGAAAATTTCCCGCCCCTGCATCGATATGCGTAATATCGGCTTCAATATTGAATGGTCACAGGAATTATCACTGGATGAATCTTTTCAGGAATATCTTCATGCATGGATTATGCTTCATTTGATCAAACAAGAGAAATTGCTTGGTGATAATAGTATCCCATCCTTTTACGATTTTATTTTCGATATTTCAGTGGGATATGATCTAAAAGGCATTCAATCCAAAAAGGTTCAATTATGGTTAAGTAAAATAAAAAATGCGGAAAATTATATCGAGAGAGCAATTGACAATTTACCCGAGAAGTATGACTTACTAAAAAGGTTAAAAATTCCGCCAGTCATTTCTGACTCTGTTACATTATCAACATTTCATGGCTGTCCTGCTGATGAAATTGAAAACATAGCTAATCATTTGATAAAAGAGAATGGTTTTAATGTTGTAATTAAATTGAATCCTACATTGCTGGGTTATGAATACGTACATCAATTACTCATAAATAAGCTAGGGTATCAAAACATCCAGTTAGATAAATCCGCTTTTGATAAGGATCTGTCTTTGGAAAAAGTTGTGGAAATAATATATCGCTTAAAACAGGTTGCTGGGAATCATAAGAAGCAGATCGGAGTAAAATTTACAAATACCCTGGTAGTAAAAAATAATGAAAATGTTTTTAATGAACAGGTACGCTACCTGTCCGGCGCGCCTCTTTATGTAATAGCGATGCATACCATGCATTTTATTTTAAAACGAGCTGAAATAAATCAAAATCTACCTCTAGAACAGGCAGGTGAGATTAATACAAAAAATCTTTTAAAACAAATAGATACTAATCCATATTATTCATGGAATAAAATTAATAAAAATCAAAGAACCATTAACTCAACATTAAAATTCTTTGATTGTATCAATTGTAATATTTGTATTCCGGTATGTCCAAATGCAGCCAATTTTTTCTTTTTAATGGAACACGGCTCTGAGCACTATACAGATTTCATTTATAAAGACAATTCAATTTCGTCAACCAATCGTAAAACTTATGTCATTGAAAAAGATCAACAGATTGGAAATATAGCTGAATTTTGTAACGACTGCGGAAACTGTGAAACCTTTTGTCCAGAGATTGGAGCACCATATAAAATAAAACCAAGATTTTATATAAACTATAAGAATTTTAACTCGACAAATACGATAAATGGATTTTATTTTAAGTCACCATATTCTATACTTACAAAGATAAATGGAATTATAACAGAATTGGAATATAATTCTGACAAAACACTTTTTATTTGGAAAACTGGGCAATTGACGATGCACTTCTCAGAAAAAAATGAGTTAAAACGATATCATTTAAAAATAAAAATGTGTAATAGCAAGTATAATACGATAACAAAAGAGAATATATTCTGGTCTGCTATTTGCAATAAATATTACTATAAAAAACAATGGAGATCAAAATGAGGAAATTAGTATATACAGTTATAATCGCCATGTTAACATTTATAACTGTTTTTAGTCAGAATGCGCCGCAGGATACACCAATTGCCAATTTAAAAATATCCGGAAAAAAATTACTGTATATCGGATTTGAAAAAAATACGACAGAAGACCAAAGGTTATTGATTTTAAATAAAACAGCGGCAATCAACATTGAAGAATTGAATTTTATGGATTACCCATTATTCCGGATTGAATTTGATAATAATCAGGATGGTGATAAAGCATTTGAAGATGCTTCCAACCAGTTAAAGGATGAACCCGGTGTACGTTTTGTCTCTGATGAACAAAATTGGAATGCTGATGAGAACAGAAGTGTCAGCATAAAACGGCAGGGGGAGATGAATATCACAAAAGAAAAAACATTATCAAAATCATCTAAAGAACACTATCATGGTATTATTTTAAATCATATGCCCGGATTAAATCGATGTGTTGAAAAACAATATCCGATTGGAAAAAGGAAAAAGGTTAAGGCTCTATATCAGATAGTTATCAATAAAAAAGGAGCAGTAAAAAAGGTTCGTCTGTTGAGCAGTAACATAAGACAACCAGCTTTAAGAACTTGCCTGAAGAAAAAAATTCTCACCTGGCATGATTTTCCGCGTCGCAGAGGGGATGACAATTTATCGGTGAAATTTAAATTCAGTTATTGATTCTGATCCACGCCACAAGCCCGGTTAATTACTCTTAAAAATTGCTGGGCTTGTTTTTCTCTACTGAATGATCCAATATCACTAAATTTCAAATTTGTATTCCCATCCACCCACTCATCTAGCGTAATACAAATTTTATCTGTATTGTGTGGCGATATTACTATTCCTGATTTTGTCTTTTTTATTAAATCAGCTGCTTCTCCGTTTTCCGGTACAAGGGCAAGAATTGGTTTCTTCAACCTAAGGTATTCATAAACTTTACCGCCAATCGTATTAATACGATTTTTATTATGGTCATCCAAAATAAAACAGAAAGCATCCATCTGGTTCAGCTTCATAATGCAGTCCTTATGAGATAAATACCCCCACAATTTGATATTATTTTCCAGGCCAAATTTTGATATTAGCTTAGGTAGGTTTAACTGTGATTTTCCTATATGATGGAAAAGTATTTTATTCCGAACATTTTTATCTAACTTTTTTATGGCTTTAAAAAATGGTGATGGATTATTAATATGAGAATAAAACGTGCCGGAAAAAGCAATATTAAATTTATCATTGCTTAGTGACGCATTTGTGAGCTTTTTAAAATCGCTTTCATCAAAACCATTAGGTATGACCGTCCATGATGCTGTTTCAAAATTCCTTATCCGTTTTTTGTAAAAATGAATTAGACTTTCGTATGCGCTTACTCCAAATTCGATACGAGATATTGTTTTCAGTTCAATCTTAAGATCTTTTCGATAATGATAAGGCGTAGGATGAATTTTATAGGGATTAGCGGTCCAGGGATCACGCATATCTAATATAACCGGAATAGAGAGTTCATCTGTCAATTGAGCTGCATATGCAAAAAACCTGCTCTGGCTAAAAGCATGGATTTTAATCCAGATGTTGATTGAATTTTTCTGTTTTTAATAGGAATTCTGATGATATTTGTAGTATCATCAATTTCAGAAAGAAATGATTGATCTCCTGGCAAAGTAACAACATCATTTTCAGCAGTGAGAACAGTGAACTTCCAATCCAATTGATTAAGAAATTTGATTAATTTAACAATGCGTTGAATACCGCCACCGCCAACAGGAGGGAAATAATAAGTGATAATTAGACACCGTTTAGCCATGTTTGGTTTTCCAATTCCCTGATTGAATCATATATTATTTTAAAGTCTTCCTCATTATTTTCAAAATCACGATGTTTCATATTAAAAGTAACAATATGAAAATTATTTTTCTTAGCCCGTTCTATCCATAAATCATAAGCATCATTTAATTGCCTTAAATAGATGGGATCAATGGTTTGCTCATATTCACGACCACGTTTTTTGATGTGAGATAACAAATGGTCAATATCAGCCTTGAGATATAAGATTAAATCAGGTTTACGAAGATATTCAACCATAGTAGCAAATAATTCCTGGTAATTTTCATAATCACGATCGTTCATATTGCCCTGTTCATGCAAAGTGTAAGCAAAGATTTCTACATCCTCATAAATACTGCGATCCTGAATACATGAATCCGGCCAGTTTGTAATTTCTTTCTGAGTTTTAAAACGGTTTGACAGAAAAAATACCTGCAAATGAAAACTCCATCGATTCATATCAGCGTAAAAGTCAGATAAATATGGATTATCAATAACTTTCTCATAATAGGCTTTCCAGCCGAATTTCTCACTAAGCATCCTTGTTAAGGTAGTTTTACCAACACCAATATTTCCTGCAATTGCTACATATAATTTTCTTTTTTCAGCCACTTTTACACCTTTTAGAATATAATCTCAAAATCTATAGCAATGTATTCAAATTTAAACTGAATTCAGAGCCACAATAGAAAAAAGTAATTTATTGAATGATTCAACTATAATGCAAATGAATGGACTTACATTCATTTGAAAAAGAATAGTACTTAAGAAAGAGATTATTAAAACTTAAATAGAAGCATTGTCTGAAATTTTACGGTACGATCGTTTATTTTACCCGGTTTAAATACAAATTTTTTAGCTGCTTCTTCGGAAATCTTATCATAATATTCATCGATTCCACGAAGTGCTTTAGCATTCTCGACACGTCCTTTTTTATCAATAATCACCCGTACATATACCTGGCCATGCATAATGTTCCGTCGCGAACCACTAACCACTGGTGCAACTTGTTTTACAATTTCCTTTTTTTCATCAAGAAAACCGTCAAAGAATATCTGGTTATAATTAATTTCCGGTTCGGCGGGTTCCTCTATTTTCTCTTCTGGTTCATTAACTGGTGTATTTTCAACTATTTTTTCAGTATTTGAAGCAAGCAACCTCGTCTCACCGTCGGCTGGGTTTGCTGAAGTATTTGAACTTTCATCTGGCTGATTTGAATTATTTGCGATATTCGTTTGACTAGTATCTTCAAGTCTTTGAGATTGTTCGTCGAAAGGCTTATTTTGTGATACAGCTTGATTATCCTTGTTCATATTATTTGTCGTAAGATTTGCATCTGGATTATTATTAACGGCTGGTCTTTGTGTCGTAGTGGTCGTATTCTGAGCAATCGGCTCACTCGGTGTTTGAGTTTTTGTTGTTGATTCGGAGCTGTTCGTTGCAGGCTCATTTGATGCATATAAATTACCCAGAATCCTATTAACTGCATTCCGCTGTGATCCTAACACTGGTTGAAAATCTACAGTTCCATATTTCGACTCATCCTGGGAATCATAAATCTGATTTTCAATTTCATTCAAATTTGATGTACCCCAGGAATTATTCTCCGCCATAATAGGCTGACTGGAGTGGTTATGAAAATCATATTCAACATTGTTTATTATTGTGTTTTGACCAATATTATAGTTGGATCCCTCTTCAAGTGAACCCAGATTTGGCTGAGATTTTCCGAATACAATGATACCAATCTGATTAAGTGAAATCATATTTTCAGACATATAGGGATTTGCATTCAGCCGGCACACAATTCCTGCATACCCATTCTCGGAAATTATATTGGCAATTAATCTGGGATTAGCTTTTATTTCAATTGTTAAACCGGAGTTATAATTATAACGAATATGCGAATTGGTTATCTGCGGGCTTGATTTTTTTATTGTAATGCCGTCATATGCATATTCCACAATGGCATACTCTATTTCAGATCCCTGCCTTGAACTCGCAATTTGTATACCATACCAATCTCCCATTCTGGGTGATTTCGCTGCCGAAGTAAACACAATTTTATTATTTGCAGTACCTTTTGCCAGAAGCACACCCTTTACCACCAGTTCGCAACGGGTTGGATCTTCACCGGATTTCTTACTATCTTTCTGCGGTTCGAATACAATTTTCGTTCCTTGTTCAATTATTAAGATTCCCGTTTTAGCCACAACCACATCACCAGTAATTCTAATTTCACCTGCCCAGCTTACAGTTTGATTGATGGTCTGTCCATCTATGGTTCGCGTCTGTGCAAATAAGGTGCAAATCGTAATTAGTACAAGAATAAATAATAAATTGAATTTTATTTTGGAAAATAGATTTAAATTTTGCATTTTTATATTCTCTTAGTCCTCTAAACCATTTATCGGAATATGTTAAAAAACCATTAAGATATTCGAATCTTACTGGTTAATTTCGATAAATTGTCCGAGCACGTTTAAAAGGTCATTTTCCTTAAATGGTTTCATTATGAATGCACTGGCACCTATATCCATTGCCTTATCACGATAGTCTTTCCCTGTTTTTCCGGAAAGGATTACTATTGGTAGTTCATTAAATTGATCTTCATTACGAATAGTTTCGATTAATTCGAATCCAGTCATTTTAGGCATTTCCAGATCTGTTATCATGATATCAATATCACCTTTATTGAGGCGTTTCATTGCACTGGAACCATCGCTTGACTTATAGGTTGAAAATCCCTTTTTCTCTAATACTGAACTTACAAAATTTCTAACACTTATAGAGTCATCTACTATTAGAACTTTAGGTTTCCTGTTAGTTATCTTTTTCTTTTCTATTTTTTTCTTAGCTGGAACAGCTGGTTTAGCTTTGGCTTTTTCCTTTTCTATTTCCTCAGTTTTTTCCTCAATAGCTTTTTGGGGAGTTTGCACCGATACTTTATCTGCTACTCTTCCAAAATATTGTGATTCAACCAATCTAACAATGGCTGCATAATCCAGAATAAGCGCCACTTCGCCATTACCTAAAATGGTTCCGCCTGCTATATAATCCACATTCTGTAAATGATCTCCCAAAGCTTTAATCACAATTTCCTGCCTACCTTCGATACTACCAACACCCAGTGCTATGCTAACGCCTGCATCATGGAGTACCAGAGCTGACTTCAATTCACTTGTATCACTTTTTGACCCATCAAACTTTAGTAAATCAGTTATGGCTATGAATGGAAGTAATTTTCCTCGTACCTTCAGGTATTTGCGGTCATCATCAACCAGAACCTCATCCATTTCAAACTGACTGGATTCCTGAACAGCAATAACAGGAATAGCAATATTTTGACCCTGTACTTTTACCATCAAAGCCTGAGCCACAACAAGCGTTAAAGGAACACGAATACTAAATGTTGTACCCACATTCTCTTCTGTTTTTACTCGTATAATACCTTTGAGTTTTTGTATTTGGTTGTATACAACATTTAATCCGAGACCGCGTCCAGATACATCGGAAGTTTTATCCCGGGTTGAAAATTCAGGTAAAAATATAAAATCCAGAATTTCAGCTTCACTTAATTTTTTAATAGCTGTCTTTGTAGTAATTTTATTTTTTACTACTTTATTTTTCACTTTTTCCAGATCAATACCACGCCCATCATCAATAATATCAATTACAATCTGGTTCTTATCTTGACTGGCCTTTAGACGTATTGTTCCTTTTTTATCTTTTTCTGCTTGCGTACGTTCCTTCGGAGACTCAATCCCATGGTCCACAGCATTCCGGATGATATGAAGAATCGGATCCGTTAGTGATTCAACCAACGCTCTATCCAGTTCAGCCTCATTATCCTCAATGATCAAATCAATCTGTTTATTCTGCTCATGGGCCATATCGCGTACTAAACGGGGATACCGATTAAACAACTGATCTATCGGTACCATACGTGCTTTAAGAATATCGCTGTGCAATTCTTTGCTTAAATTTGATATTCTATTAATATTTTTCTCAAAACCCTGCGACAATTTATTTAATTGAGAGTTAACCGCATTTATTTTTCGTGATATTTCTTTGAAATTTAAAGATACATTCTGCCAATTGCTTTCTGTGCTTATATCAGCACTATTTGTTTTTGCTCCTTCTCCGTTCGCATTTTTTTGATCAACATCATAGGTATCTTTTTCAACAACATCTTCTATCAGATTTTCTGCCTGATATAATTGTTTTTTTCCAATTTCGACATCTGATACAATTTTTTTCAGGTCTTCATAATAAGTAACCAGTTCCGTTCGGTTAACTAATAATTCAGTGGCCATATTGACTAATTTATCGAGATAGGAGGTGCTCATTCTAATTACGTTTTCATCTTCTTTTATTTTTTTAGATGAAGATTTGGTTGAAGATGTTTTTTGTGCAGGAATAACTTTTGATTCTGCGCCAAGATCAAAATTTTGAAATAAAAATAACTTATTATCAATTTCAGCCATTTTAGATGTGAAATGAATTGTTTTTTCATCCTTTCCGGATTTATGTGCGTCCACTACTTCTGAAATTAAATCAAGCGCTGAAAAAACCGGATTCAACATCTGCTGTTTAAGTTCTGTATTTTGTTGTTTATATACATCAAAATAATCTTCCAGCTTATGAGCGAGCTCACCAAGATTATTGAAATGAGCCATCTTGGCACTGCCCTTAAGCGTATGCAAATTACGTAATAAATTAGTCAGAATCGGTTCACTCTCAGGTATTTTTTCCAGTTCCAGCATATCTGAATTTAGTTTTTTTAGTAGTTCCTCCGCTTCCCCTATAAATATTAAGGAGATATCAACCTTAGATTCACCTTCATCATCTTGAGTTATATCCTCTGAAGCTTCATCAATTTC
>JARRPN010000112.1:0-6220 GCA_037382875.1 Calditrichaceae bacterium
CAACCATGTCACAGAAAATTGGCTGGGCTTTAGGTGCGTATGTGGCGCTCTCTCTTATGTCCCAGGTTGGATTTGAACCTAACCAGGTACAATCTTCAGATAGTTTAAGCGGATTAATTATGCTTTTTACACTGATTCCTGCCGGATTGGGAGTCCTTAGCATGATAATTTGTTTTACATATCCGCTTAATGATAAACGCGTTGCTGAAATAGAAGGTGAATTAAAACAGAGGCGCAAGGAAAGCGGGGATGCTATCGAACAACCTGCATAGTGCAAATTTAGGAGATATAAGTTTAAAATGAATTTTGGCTATTTTGATGATAAAAATAAAGAATACGTAATTACAAAACCGGATACACCGCAATCCTGGAGTAATTATCTTGGTTCTACAGAATATGGTGCAATTATAACCAACAATGCTGGCGGATACGGATTTTATAAATCAGGTGCCCGTGGCCGATTTATGCGTTTGCGCTTCAATAGTGTTCCCATGGATCAGCCGGGACGTTATTTTTATCTTAGGGATCAGGATTCGGGAGATTACTGGTCCGCTTCATGGCAGCCTGTTGGTAAATCTCTTGAAGAATATAAATCCGAATGCAGACATGGAACAGCATATACAACTATTAAATCAGAATATAATGATATAAATACAGAAACAAAATATTTTGTCCCACTTGGTCAAACCTTTGAGTACTGGAGGATGAAGGTCACCAATACTTCGGACAAAGTTCGTAAAATATCTGTAATGAGTTTCTGTGAATTTACCAATCAATGGGATACATTTCAGGATAGAGTCAACCTGCAGTATTCATTATTTATCATTAAAGGTGCCCTTGAAAATAATATGCTTCGCATTGTTATCCAGGATAATTTAACCTCAGGTGATCCGGATATTTTAATTGATGATATTGCCATGCATACATGGATGACGTTAATCAATTCCAAGATTGATGGCTATGATACATCACGTGAAGACTTTATTGGCCCATACCGGAGTTATCATAATCCTTTAGTTGTGGAAAAAGGGGAGTGTGGTAGCAGCCAAGCCTACGGTGATAATGCCTGTGGTACAATGCAATCCATTTTGGAATTAAAGCCGGGTGAATCAAAAGAATTTGCCGTTATGCTGGGCATTGGTGATGCCAGGACTGTTGGAAAAAGAACAATTAAAGAGTTTGGCTCTCTGGAACGCTGTGATCAGGAACTACAGAAGTTAAAAGATGAATGGCATTCCAAACTGGGCAGTTTTATTGCAGAAACGCCGGATGAGGAACTTAATCATACTATCAATGTTTGGGGATTATATAATTGCCTAATTACGTATGCCTGGTCCAGGGCAGCCAGCCTGGTTTATAATGGTGAACGCGATGGCCTTGGATTCCGTGATTCCGTGCAGGATATTATGGGTGTGGCTGCTGCGATTCCTGATGAATCCAAAGCGAGACTGGAACTGATGTTAACTGGCCAGTTGTCTAACGGAGGAGCCATTCCGGTAATCAAGCCCTTTGAGCACAGTCCCGGTCAGGAGAAAGAACCGGATGCGGAAGAGTACCGATCTGATGACTGCCTGTGGTTTTTTAATGCCGTACCGGCCTGGATTGGAGAAACCGGTGATATCGATTTTTACAATAAGGTTCTGCCTTATGCCAATAAGGGTGAAGCCACTGTATTTGGCCATTTAAGACGAGCACTGGAATTTAATCTGGAGCGTACAGGCAAACATGGACTACCCTGCGGTCTTTCGGCCGACTGGAATGATTGTTTACGTCTTGGTTATTATGGGGAAAGTTTGTTTGTTGCATTTCAGCTTCGTTTAGGATTAACCACTTATGCGAAAATTGCTGAGTTAATCAATCAGCCTATAGAAAAAGAGTGGGCACTGGCAGAAAGGGAAAAGCTGGATAAAAAAATCCAAGAACATACCTGGGATGGCAACTGGTTCATCTGGGCTATAGCTGAAGACGGCACCGTATATGGTACCAAGGATTATGAAGAAGGACAGGTGTATTTGAATACACAGGTCTGGTCTGTAATTTCCGATGCTGCGACGGATGACCAGGCGAAGAAAGCTATGCAGTCAGTCAATGAAAAGCTGGCGACACCCTATGGGATTATGCTATGTGCACCGGCCTTTAAAAATACGTCCATTGATGTTATGCGAGCTGTTGTGTTTAATCCAGGTATTAAGGAAAATGCCGGAATATTCAATCACACCCAGGGTTGGGTCGTTATGGCGGAATGTATGCTTGGCAATGGGGACAGAGCCTATGAGTATTACCGATCCTTTATGCCGGCTGCTTATAACGAAAAAGCCGAAATTCGCCAAATGGAACCGTATGTACAGGGCCAGACAACTTATTCCAGTTTTTCTCCGCGAGCGGGCAATGCACGGACATCCTGGCTGACGGGGGCAGCGCCATGGGCTTATTACAGTGCCACTCAATATATGCTGGGTATCAAACCAGAACATAATGGTTTACGTATTGATCCCTGTATCCCTAAAAACTGGGATAGTTACAAAGTAACGCGGCGTTTTCGCGGAGCTACTTATAATATTACTGTGAAAAATCCGGATAATGTAAGCACCGGCGTAAAGCAGATTAAGGTGGATGAATCGGCTATTAAAGGTACAATTCTACCGGTTATCCCAAAAGGACAAACCTGTGAAGTAGAAGTGATAATGGGATAAAATAAAAAGCCCCGATTGAATTTCGGGGCTTTGTTGTTTAAAAGTTAATTTGAAATTTCATATATTTTATTATCCCACTTAAAAATTATCCTTTCTCCGATGGCTAGAATATCTTTTAACTGATCATCTTTCTGCAACAAATCAAAATACTCATTGCTCAAAAAATCAATTTTTATTGAATTCTTATAATCATCGATTCCATTTTCTGTCCAGATACCATTTTTTAGATAGAATGTCTTATTAGCGACACGTTTCATTGTAATCAACATTTCAGTGCTCTGTTGAGTATTTGCAATTTTCTTTTGTACGCGGCTGGACATAACTGCACCTTTTCCAGAAGCTGAAGATGGAGCGGCAGCTACATTAGACAAAGCATCAAAGAATCCGGTTCCACCAAGAGCTTCTTCGTCTGCCTCAGCTTTTTTCTCTCTTGCTGCTTGTTTAGATTGCATTCTTTGTATGGAAACACCCGGTAACCGTTCAACACCGCGTCTTTCAATCTCAGCCAGTTCTTCCTTTTGTTCAGTTACCAGATAAGATGTGTAGGGTGTTACGATACCGTATTCTTTTCCCAGGGCTTTTACACTTTCAACCAGTTCTTTATTTTCTCCATTAAACCGGATCTGTGTGAGTAGATGACTCACCTTTTTATTCGCCCAAATGTTGTCAACAAAATCGTTTTCACTGTTACGACGATCGAAGGTCATTTTGTATTCAAATTTGCGGGTATTATTTCCTTGTTTTCCGGAAAGCGTAATGTTATTGTCACCAGGATTGCGGTAACGGCCGGTTACAATCACAGCCTGACCTTTGAAAAGATCCGGTAATTTCTGCGGATAAACATCATAAACATTTGCATCAGCAAAATCTATTTGCGGATCGGTTAGGACAGGACTGGATATTTTTGCAAAAAGTGTGGATATCTCACGTTCAATATTCTCTCCAGGTTTAACATAATTTGCGCTGCCATGACTATCACTGGAAATTTTGTCCAGTAAATAGGTATTCACATCGTATCCTACACCAAAACTAAAGATACGAATAAAATTATTACCGGCATTTTTAATATTTGTAAGAATTTTGTTGATATCCTGTTCACCCTCTGTAGGTAAACCATCGGTTAGAAAGACAATATTGGTTGGTCTCTGATTTCGCTCAGTTTTCAGTTTAAGGGCAGTTAACATAGCCTCATTGATGTTAGTACCGCCATTAGCATCGAGATTGTTGATAAAATATCGGGCATTTTCTATTTCATCCTGTCCGGCTTTTTTCAATTCCCGCTGAAAATTATTGATGGATGAACTGAATGTAATTATTTCAAATCGATCTTCCTTGTTTAATCCATTTACACAGAATTTTAAAGCATCGCGAGCCTGTTCGATTTTTTCACCCTGCATGCTGCCGGATACATCAATCACAAAAATAAAATCTTTGGCAATCATTTTCTTCTGATCAATCTGATACTTAGGTGAAGCATAAAATAAAAAATAACCATCTTTATCTGTACGGGGACGGAAAGTGAACAAATTAGCATTAATCTCATTTTCCGATAAAGAATAGTAGATGATTAAATCATTTGTGCTTTCAATATTATTCTGCTCCATTGTAATTATTACATGGCGGTCATCTTTTCGATTAATCTGCACCTGATGTGAAGGTGAATAAATATTCGCCAGTTCCCGATCTGCTTCCAGTTCAATTTTCATATGATATTGTGCAATGCTACCCTGACCGCATTGTCTAATCGGCAGGGTAAATCGATACATATTATTATCTTGCCTAAGAATCTGATTATAGCTCAATTCAATTTTTCGCTCGCTGTTTGGTTCAATCGGAAAAATGCGCGCTTTAAATAGCCCATGACCTACAAATTCAAGCAGGGCAGGATCACGCATGCTACGCACGATATCGGTATATATTTTGTTTGCTTCCTGTGCATCAAGCACACGGCCTTTCGTTTTCTTACCATCGATATACAGATAAAATTCGTTGACATTAGCATCATCCGGAATGGCAAATAAATATTCACCCTCTAAACGAAATCGGGATGGATTCGTAAAAGACTGTTCCAATGTAACAGTACCTACGTTTTCTTTGATGCGTATTTGTGCATCTACATTTTTTAATTCAACCTGTTTAGCCGGCAATTGAGGTGGCGGTTCGGGAATAATAATGCGTCCCTGGCCGAATACTGATAATGCTGTGAATAAAATGTAAATAATTGAGTAAGTAGTGCGTGTCATAATGAATCTCCTTGTTATAAATCTTTAACCCATGTCTTAAAACAAAGTAATTTTGAATCAATTCATCTAGTTAATAACTCTATTAATCAAAAAGTAAATGGTTTATTTTATTAAAAATTTAGTTAACTTTATGCCGATTCAATCTTTGGACCCAATAAACAATAAGGTAAAATATGAGTAAAGATAGAAATCGTGTATGCCCACTGGAAAGAGCCGGAAGTCTGGATACAATTACTAGAAGATGGATGCAGAATCCAAGAAGATTATTGAGGCAATATGTTAGCAAAGGTATGACTGTTCTTGATGTAGGCTGTGGTCCAGGCTTCTTTTCTATTGCCTTAGCGGATATGATTGGCAGCTCAGGGAAAGTAATCGCAGCGGATTTACAACAGGGCATGCTGAATATTGTTCAGCAAAAAATTAAAGGTACAGATCTGGAGAAAAGAATTCAATTACATAGATGTGATAATCACATAATTGGAGTTACGGAGTACGTCGATTTCATATTGGCTTTTTATGTGATTCACGAACTGCCGGATCAAAATAATTTTTTTAAGGAAATGTATTCAATCCTTAAACCAAACGGCCAAATGTATATCGTTGAACCCATCTTCCATGTATCAAGGAATGGGATGAATAAAACTATAGACTTAGCTGAAAATAAAGGATTTAAATTGATGAAAAAGCCTTTAATATGGTTAAGCCGGTCGGCAATTCTCAAGAAATTCTAAAAAGATTATTCTTTTTGTTATTCAATTTGAATAATCTAAATGATATTCGGTATATTATTTCAACCTTTCACAAATATCGGGATAAATCATGAATCGTGTTACATTAAATCAAGTAATATTAATTCTGGTTGTATTATTAATATCCGCTTTATTTGTTTCAATGATCCAGCAATTCTTAATGGTTATTTTGATTAGTGGCATCTTTGCCGCTATGTTGCAGCCCATTTATCAACGATTTAATCGCTGGTTTAAGGGGCGAAGAAATTTAAGCTCCGCTATGACACTGCTGTTTATATTTTTAGTAATTCTGTTACCCTTGCTTGGTATTCTGGGACTCGTTGCCGGACAGGCAGTCAGCATAAGTAAAACTGTTAAACCCTGGGTAGAAGATAGAATAGAGGAACCGACGGTATTTACAGAATCATTACAATCAATTCCATTTTATGACACATTTGAAACATATCGTGATGATATTATGGAAAAAGCCGGTGAAGTTATAAGTAAATTAAGTACAATATTATTTGAAAGTGTCTCATCGGCAACATTATCCACA
>JARRPN010000113.1:0-6638 GCA_037382875.1 Calditrichaceae bacterium
TTAACCTTTTTTAACATGCGCCACACCGATCGTGGAATACCCTTCTGCATATCAACAAGACTATACGTGTCCTGAATGTTAATTCGTCCGATATCATCCGGATCAATTCCAGATTCATTAGCAATGGCGCCGACAATATTTCCAGCCTGGACACCATGCTTCCGACCCACTTCAATTCGATAACTTTCCATCTCTTCATCACCCGGTCTGGGGCTTCTCCGGCGAGGCCTATTCTCTTTTCTACTTTCCCGTTTATCTTCCCGGTCACGCGATCTTTTTTCGCCCTGGTCTTTTTTACGTTTCGGGCGTTCCTGCAGCAGCAGCGGATCGTCTCCCTGCACCATTTTAGCTAGAGCTGCTGCAATATCAATAGCCGGTACATTTTGCTCCTGCCGGTATTGGTCAATAATATCATAAAACAACTTGGTGTCTTCGGTAGCCAGCGAATCAGTAATTTTTTGTTTGAAATTAGCGATACGTTTGTCATTCAGAACTTCGGTGGATGGAAATTCCAGTAATTCTATTTTCTGCCGGGTCGCCTTTTCAATATCTTCCAGAAAACGTCTTTCTCTTGGCGCCACAAATAACACGGCTTCCCCGCTGCGCCCCATCCTTCCCGTCCGGCCAATGCGATGCACATAGGATTCCGTCAGCCACATCCGTAGCAATAATAATATTTAAATGACCTTTTTTTAAACGGTCAATGATCCGTTCGCGCTGACTCTGGGCAATATCGCCATTAAGCGCAGAGCACATGTAACCTCGGGCCTGTAATTTTTCGGCTATTTCCGTGGTTACGGTTTTGGTGCGCACAAAAACCAGGACAGCATCAAAATTTTCCGCCTCAAGGATACGCGTTAACGCATCCATTTTATGATCCATCCCACTGACCATCCAGTAACGCTGCCGGGTGGTTTCCACAGTTGCCGTTTTGGTTTTTATGGTGATTTCGACCGGATCCTTCAGATATTTTTTTGCAATATTCCGGATTGGTTTGGGCATGGTTGCAGAAAACAGAGCTACCTGGCGGTTGGCTGGTGTTTTTTCCAGAATCCATTCCACATCATCAATAAAACCCATACGTAGCATTTCATCGGCTTCATCCAAAACCAGGCACCAGAGTGAATCCAGTTTCATCGAACCCCGGCGCATATGATCCATTACCCGGCCCGGCGTTCCCACTACCACATGCACACCGCGCTTTAGCCGACGCAACTGACCTTCAATATCCTGACCGCCGTAAATGGGCAACACATGAAAATCTTTAATTTTACCGGCATACTTCTGAAAAGCCTCAGCCACTTGTATAGCCAGCTCCCGCGTCGGTGTTAGTACAAGAATCTGTATATTCTTACTTTTTATATCCATTCGTGATAAAATGGGTAAAGCAAAAGCTGCGGTTTTACCGGTTCCGGTTTGAGCCTGACCGACTACATCTTTTCCATCAAGAACGTGCGGAATTATTTTAGCCTGAATTGGAGTTGGCGTTTCATAACCCACATCATCCAGAACTTTTTGAACCTTTTCGGATAGACCTAAATCGCGAAAAGCCGGAATTGTATCAATTTTTTCTGACATCTATATATTCCTTAAAACATAATATCTAACAACAATTAATCTTGATAAGCCAGGGTAAAAAAGCAGAACGTTATAGGAGTACTAAATATGAACCATCTTTCCTTAATTGACTGACAAGCGCGCCTATATTAAGTGATTTATCGAGGAAATCCAATTAATTATTTAAACAATTCAAAACAGATATCTTGTCGATAGATTTTAGGTCCAAAATATTATAAAGTTTTTTGAGGCTATGACGAATATTTTTAACTAATTTTGTATTATTATTGTTTAAATACATTAAATTAACCAATATAACATAGTTACCATTTCGGAGGAGCGATGCTCGAAGTTGATGGACTGGATGTAGAAGTAAGCGGACTTGCTGTAGCAACCGTACCATTATTTATTAAAGATAAATTTGGCAATAAAGGTTTCGAAAAATGGTTATCAAAACTTGAACCCGAGGTTCAGGAAATTTATAAAAGCGTTATATCCGTCAATAAATGGTTTGATATTAAAAAAGTTTTTATAGAGCCGGCCAAAATTCTTTGTGATATGTTTTATGAAGGTGATTATAAAGCTGCATGGGAATTCGGACGGTTCAGCGCAGATTACGGTTTAAAAGGTGTACTAAAAGTATTTGTTAAACTGGCCTCTGTAAATTACTTTATTAACCGGGCATCGGTTGTAATCCCTAACTATTATACACCGATGACGATGGATGTCATTACCAATGAAAAAGGCCATGCCATTCTGCAAATTCCCCACTTTCCAGGTATACATAAAATTGTTGAGTTACGAATTGCCGGGTGGATGGAACGTGCCCTGGAATTAACTGGTAATACCAAGGAATTAAGTATACAAATTACTAAATCTTTAACAGATGGTGATGATTGTTCTGAATTTGAGGTTAATTGGTCCTGATATTTTAAAAAATGCACATCCAGAGATTTTATTTTTAAAACTATTTCTGCTATAAAATTCCTTCCACAGAAATTTTAATTCCATAATTATAGTTAGTCAAAATATTCATAAAACATTATCCAGGCAATACCTTTAATTATAAGTAGCTCAATATAAGGTACTCGTAATATTGTTTTTCGAGATATACTTTATCACGAGATGCGAGTATGCGTAAAAAAGCATATATGATTTGAATTATTTTATCAGAGAGTTGATATGAAAAAATACAATTATTCTATAATAGTTATTTGTTCCTTTCTTATCGGAAGTTTGTTTGCACAGAATACAGGCAGTATGCAATCCATCACTATTCCCGATGGGCTTTCCAATACAAATGTACAGAGTATTTACGAAGACCGTTTTGGTTATATCTGGATTATGACAATGGATGGACTTAACCGCTATGATGGTAATAAAATTAAAATTTACAGAAACGATCCGGATGATCCCAACAGTCTGTCAGCAAATACTACCTTTTGTGCAGAAGAAGATAAAGATGGTTATTTATGGATAGGTGGTATAAATGTAGCAAACCGTTATGATTATGCCACAGACAGTTTTAAATCGTTTCGATTGACCTCTGCAGCAGGTAACGAAAACGGCCAGAGGGTCATTTCTTTGTTTTCTGATTCGGAAGGACGCATCTGGGCCGGAACTATGGGCGGCACTATTCACCGTTTTTTTAAGGAAACACAGACATTTAATCTCATATATCATTCAAATAATATTGATTCAAAATATGCCGGAGAAGTCTGGTGTATCACGCAGTTAAAAAATGGTAAAATACTTTTTTCCAATCAACAGCAAGGAATTTATCAATATGATGAATCATCCGATAAACTAACTGATTTTTTTCTGGACAAGGATTTTTCACCCAAAAAAATTATCAGAATTCAGGAGGATGATGACGGATCTATCTGGTTTTCCGGGTCGAATATTATTATCAAGTATAACCCTAATTTTTATTCATATGAAATTTTGAAGCAGTTTCAAATCCTACCCCAAATATATCACCTGGGATTTCATAAGGTCAGTGATGATAATTATCTCTTCATTTCTGAACCGTTTGGACTGATGCGATACAATCCAAAAACCAATAAAATTGTTGAAACCATACCAACGGAACTGGCTCCTTATTGGTTTATAACCGATAAGTTTGGCATTATCTGGATTGCTGCCCACGGCGGCGTTATAAAATATGATCCGCAAACTATGCCTATTCAAAGTTTACATTTAATTTCTAAAACCACCCAGGATAATCATAATATTAGTCTAACAAATATTCAATTTGATAATATGAATATGGAGTCCATTTGGGCTCTATCTACGGATAATAACCTTATACATTATAATCTTAATAATGGATCAATCAAACACATATCTTTTACGCCTCCCTATCCATACAAAGATTTGTTACCTGGCAATTTCACCAAAGATCGGGAAAATAATTTCTACCTATCCGTAAATAATCATTCCGGAATTATTAAATACAATCTTAACAAAAAAGAAGCTTCTGAAATAACAAATCTTCCCTACGTCCTGAACCAAAGAACTGAGATATCGGATTTAGTGATCGATCAGAATAATAATTTAATTTTGGCGACAAACCTAGGTGTCATTTTCTCTGAACTTGCAAGAAATAATCAGATCATTATTCCCAGCATTGCAAACCAGTCATATCCATTGAAGACACAAAAGATTGTTCAGGACGCGATTAAAGATGCAACTCAAATTGCTTTAATTACTAAAGCCAATGAAAACGAGAAATACTCCATTGATTTTTCGCTGGATAAAGAAACAAAAGTTCTAATTCACTGCATGGGGGAAGGCAGATTGGATGAACCGGCTCAGCAGATGTTTGATTATGGTACCTTAAGATCAGAAGATGGGAACATTATTTTTGGCATGCAGGATTTTTTGAAAACCCGTCATGCCGGCGGCGGATTAAAAAACAGAAAAGAATACGCCATTTTAAAACTACAGCCTGGAAACTATAATATTAAATACACTATGGATTCGGGCCACTCTTATCCCGATTTTAATACCACTATGCCGTCTGATTCTGCCTTATATGGTATTCAGGTTTACGGTATTTCCGATAATAATTACACCACTTTAGAAAAGATATTTTCAGAAACAGACTCTGATAAAGCGCTCTCCTTTGAAGGTGCCAATGATATAGAAATTAGCCGAAAATATGGTAATTCAATATATATTTCATCTTTTACGCAAGGATTGTTTCGCTATAATTTAACCGATAAATCATTTACTCATTACACGTTTGGAGAATTAAATAGAGATAATAGTAAAAATGTAGTTCAAAGCTGCTACGAAGATATCACGGGCAACGTATGGGTCTCAACCAAGCAGGGGCTCATATTACTCAATCCCGGCAACGGAAAGTGGCGTGTTTTTACAGAGAAAGACGGATTGCCCAGCAACACAATCCTGAACACTATAGAGGATAATAGCGGTAATTTATGGATTCTGTCGTTAGGGGGAATATCAAAATTTAATAAAAATGAACCGGCGGATAAATGGAATTTCGTCAATTACGATACCCGTGATGGTTTGTCCGGTTATTCCTTTAGGGGTAATCCGTTAAGAACTCCGGATGGAAAGATATTATTTATTGTTGGGGATGTTGTTCATAGTTTTCTACCAGGGACATCAAATCCCGTTAAACCTAATGTGGTTATTAATGATTTTAAAATCTCTGATGTTTCCGTATTTAGCCCGGATAGTCCGATTCGGCTGGAAAAAAGTTTGATGGAAACTAAAAATATAAATCTTTCCTACGGTCTGAACGATCTTTCTTTCAATTTCTCGGTTATCCATTATGCTCGCCCATATAAAAACAAGATATTCTATAAACTGGAGGGTTTTAACCAGGACTGGCTTGAATCTGAGTTGGGCACAGCCACCTTTACCAATCTTGATCCCGGTAACTATGAGTTTAAAGTTAGAGGCATCAGTGCGGATGGGCTGCAAAATGAAAAGGATACATCAATAAAAATAAATATCACCCCACCCTGGTGGCGAACAACTGCAGCTTATATAGGATATATCCTGTTACTTGGTCTTATTATTTTTGCTATGGACCGATTTCAGCGCCGGCGGTTGCTGGCAAAAGAACGTTCCGCAACAGCTATCCGTGAAGCCGAATTACGGGCACAGCTGGCAGAAGCAGAAAACGAGCGCAAGACAAAAGAACTGGAAGAAGCCCGGCAGCTACAGCTTTCCATGCTGCCAAAAGAACTTCCGAAATTGCCCCATCTTGATATTGCTGTCTACATGAAAACGGCAACCGAGGTCGGTGGAGATTATTATGATTTCCATGTTGGAATGGACGGCACACTGACAGTAGTTATTGGTGATGCTACCGGTCACGGGATGAAAGCCGGAACCATGGTCACCACAGCTAAATCGCTATTTAACAGTTATGCACCGAATCCTGATATTCTTTATTCATTCAGCGAAATTACCCGTTGTATCAAACAAATGAATATGGGCAAAATGTCCATGTGCATGACCATGCTGAAAATTCAGGACAGCCGCCTGAAAATGTCATCTGCCGGGATGCCCCCTTCATTTATATTCCGAAGGGATACACGGATAGTCGAAGAACACCTGATGCAGGGTGTACCCCTGGGTACGATGAATAAATTCTCCTATAAAATAATCGATACCAAATTAAAACCCGGCGATACAATCCTTCTTTTAACAGATGGATTGCCGGAGTTACAAAATGATAATGAAGAATTATTCGGTTATAAACGGGTTCGAAATATCTTTGAAGAAATTGCTGAAAAAAGTCCGGAAGAAATAATCAATCAATTAAAAGAAGATGGTTCCGACTGGGTCAGTGATAGGGATCCAGAGGATGATGTGACTTTTGTGGTGATAAAAGTTAAATAATGTATCGGATCGTCATTCCGAATTTATCTGTCTCAGATTTGTTTGGGATTTCGGAATCTGGCTTCAAAGATACTGAAACGATTTCAGCATGACGTTTAGTTGCCATTCTGAGTGAAACGAAGAATTTTACTTAACTATAGGTAAATAAAAAATATAATATGAAGAAACTATCTCTTATTTCTTTTCTCATATCTCTT
>JARRPN010000114.1:0-6160 GCA_037382875.1 Calditrichaceae bacterium
TTAATATTATTAAGACCTTCCCGAACCGTAACACGGCCATTAAACATACCGTTAGGACTAACTACCAGAGGATTGCCATCGGCTGTTACTTGCGCACCCGGTACAACCCGTCCAGTCACCGGAACTCCTGCAAGCAGAACAGCAGGATCCGTGAATTGTAGCTGATCGGTATTTATCTCAAATACAAAACGACCGGCTTCAACATCTTCGGATTCCCCGGTATCCTGAAATGTTTCCGGTGAGGTTGGGGCCTTACCTTTGTCTACAGTCGTTTCCTGATTAGTACCTACAATCACCCCACCCTGAGCATCTTTTGACAATACCGATACGCTGCCCTCAAAAACACGCACCTTGGTTGACTGATTGTTATCCACATTCACATCTAATATGGTTCCGCGTATGGCTACAACAGCACTTGGGCTGTCGATAGTACGAACCTGACGAGTGCTAACTACTTTTTTAAACTTTGCCCAGATATTCCCCGCCCAAAGAGTAAAGCTCATTTTATCTTCTTTGTCCTGTTCAACCGTTTTTATTTCCTTGACATCAAAAATAGAATTTTCGTTGACTTTAATAATTGTTCCGTCCGGCATATTAATTTCTACACGGGCATTCAGCATAGTTTTGATACGATCCCCGGATTTTATTTCCATGTTGAATTTAGCAGCACGCCAGTTCGTTTGTCCTTTTGATAAAACTTCTGCCTCACCGATAAGAAATTTAATTTGGGCTGTGTTTTTACTTTGCATCGATGATGCTGATAAAAAGAATAAACCTACAATTAAAAATAGTAAGGATTTCCCGATACGAGTATAGGACATGAACCTACCTCCTATTTAATTAGAATCATTTTTTTGGAAGCGGAGAAATCATCAGCTGTAAATCTGAAAATGTACAATCCGCTTGCTAGAACAATGCCAGCATCATTTTTGCCATTCCAGTGAATTTGGATTCGGCCACTGCTAATTGGTCCCGAATGCAAAGTTTTAACCTGTCTGCCCAGAATATCGTAGACAATTAACTTAGCCTGATGCTTATCAGCAAAATATGGTATGGCCAGTTCAATCGTTGTCTTCATATTGAACGGATTTGGATAATTCTGCGATAGTGCAAATTTTACAGGTAATACTTCCGGTTCGAAATTTTCATCTTCACTGGCATATAATTTAAAGTGATTGATTTTCTTTTTATTATCAAATGTGTATGATTTCTGTTTACTCATATCAAACCATTGTGCTGTTTCCAAATGGTAGAGAAATAAATAATTTACATCCGATGATTCTACCCAGTCCCAACTAAGAGTCGTTCCATGATCCACTTCTCCGCGTTCCAATCGAATATCCCACTCTTCGATTTCTGAGCTATTTTCTTTCAATGATCCGCTCCAACGGCTATTGTTATCAAGATTATATAAATAGAGGTAATCACTCATCACCGGTGGTTCGAGTGCCGACTGGTAAATTCGATCATAATTATTCAAGTTCTCGCAGACACCGAAGAAATTTTCGCTATCAGCAAATTTACCGCTTTGAGCTTTTAAATTGATAAGCACATCGGAATTCATAGCCGATTTAGCAATCGATTCAACGGGTAACAGATCAGTATTTTCTGTTGATTCCGGCGATGAATCATAACGAATTCTAACCGCTTGATTGGCATAGATCCAGTATCCATATTTTGGCATCAGCATATTATCCAGTACCCGCACATAACTGCGTAACGGTATTACCTGGTTATAATACAATTCAGATAAAATAATACCTTCTTTTAAGGCTGTATCATAATTCAGAATTCTGTTTTCTGATGTAATAAACTGACAGCTATCCAAACTGATATTCCAGGCCCATGGATTTCCAATCTGGTTCCAACCCATCGACAAGTTTACACCAATCGTGGTATCCTGTTGTAAAAACTCCATATTATTCCAGTCATAAATACGGTTGCGATTGGTGATAATCCAGTAACCCCTGCCATATTTAATATTTTCAGGTGTGACACTCACATATTCTTCATTTTTCCATGATTTAACGGCAAGAATTTCATCATTGGTCAGGTAGGATGAAAATTGATCCAGTCTGCGGCTTGGTGAAACCATTTGCCAGACATTTCGTGGTGAGATTGTCGGGCCGGCAAATACAAATGCCAACCGACCTACCTGGCTTACGGTACCCAAACCACCGCGATTGGCAGTATCCATAGCTGCTACACGAAAGAAATATCGTCCATCATGAAGTGGATTAAAAGTCAGCATCGTTTGATCGGTTATACCCCCTGCTACAGGAATGGTATCGCTCATAGAAATCCGGTGAAGACTGTACTGATACCGTAGTAATTCCGGTGGTGATCCTACAGACGTATTGACCTGATCATTTCCCTTATATTCGAATCTCAACAGGGATTGACGAACCGTATCCGGATAGGTACCGATTAATTCGGTTTGTGGTGGAAATAAATCACGATAAGATACCAGCATCCGGACAATAACACTATCCAAAAGAATATCATAGTCCGGTGATATAAATTTTAATGTATGTCTTACCAAGGTATCTCTGGGCATACCCACGGCAGAAAAATCTAATGTAAAACCCGCCGAGTCTGCAATCGGCACATTAACCGAGGAGGGTGTGACATCCAGCCATGCTGGTAATCCGGCATAATTTTGTACCTGAACATTTATAGGCAACGTCCCCACATTTTGAACCTGAATAGCGCGCTGTAGACTATCACCCTGGCCTAATTGAACGAATTCCTGACGACGGGCAAAGTCGAATTCATAAAAATCCAGCCGGCCGTTAATTTCTTCCGAATATCCGGCCACACCACCATACATATCGACATAAGCCAATTTATAATAGTAGGTCTGCCCAAATTCCAAATCCTTATCGATAAAATCACTTCTGCTGTTATCAAGTGATGCAATCAGCAGAGTCGTATCTGGAATGAAATTGGGTTGTGTACTTTTAAAAATTACTGTGCCACTGAATAAAGAATCCAAAGCAGCATCGGTAATACTCCAACTAATAGTAATAGATGAATCACCCGTCGTGAGTGTTGGCGCAGGTCTAAAATTTAATACAAATGTCGTATCTACATCACCAAACATACCCATATCTGAAATACTGCCATCTCCATTAAAAAGTGATGGATCACCACGATCAATAAGAGGAGATCCCGGTGCCAGTTTAAACTGCCAGGGATCAAATCCGGAATCCGACGGCACATAGTGACTGCCAAATACCGAATAATCCGTTACGAATAAGGGATACTCAAACAGGTTATGCTGAACTTCGGAAATCCCGTAGGCAAAATCAGACGTATTTTCAAAAAAGTCATTATAGTCAACCAGCATCGTTGCATTGTCAATCCATATACCGCCGTTATTCATCCCAATAATATTATTTATTATACGTGCGTCGCCGCCATCAATATGAATACCGCTTCCATCTACTGTAGAAAGTGAATCATTCTTACCAATGATATTGTTCTGAATATTTACATTGCTGTTTAATGCATAAATTCCATGTCTGTAATTTCCACCGATGACTGTATTGCCGATATTAAGGGTTGATCCATCCAAAACATAAACACCAGCGCCGGGATCCGAATCCACATTGACGAATGCATCAAAAATACCGCCGTATTTAATGTCACCTGTGCTATTCCTTAAAATCACATTGGCGACACCATTTTCACTGATTTCATAGAATCTTAGTTTGAGGAATGAATTATTTTCAGCAATCACACCACCTTCGTATTGAATCGCGTCAAAAGCATTACGATGAAAGTCCACTTCATCCATGACTGCATGGCTAGCATTTATTTTCATTCCTCCTAGGCGGTTGCGCTCAACATCCATATGCGAGATTTTCAGATTGGAGTTTTTCGCTTTGATCCCGAAATCATTTCGTTCAAGATAGCAACGATTTATATCAGCATTTACATTATTCAAATCCATACCAACTTTCATGCCCATACTGCTGACATTGCTTAGAATTAAGCTATCGACATTTTCAGCTTTGATACCAATAACAAAATTAGTCGGAACGGCACCATCAATCAGGCTGTCCTGATTGATAACAAAGTTTTCCATTTTCACTCGCTCCGTATTCTCAATTGTAACCATTGCGCTATCCAAATTTGATTTTGCAAATGATTGCAGGAGTACCGGCCGATCATCCAGACTAGTCAAAGACAGGTTCTTATCAATATTTAAATGTTCAATATACAATCCATTGCCGGACACGATAATGGAATCCCCATCAATGGCTCTTACCAACGCATCGCTTATGTGCTGAAATGGGCTGGATAAATCACCGGTACCGCCTGGAAAGCTATTATCAACATAAAAGGTACGATTCGCCCGTGAACTATTTCTCAGTACTTGCCATTGGGCTGTAATGGTAGTTTTCTCAAATGCAAGAATATCCATATCGCCATCCAGATCCAAATCCGCAGTCATAATTTCATTCGCATTGATATTGTCAGCCAGAATCGGTAAAAAACTAAAGCTGTTACCCTCATTCTGCAGAATTTGTATGGTACTATCCGAGTAACATACCACCACATCTGTAAATCCATCTGATGTCATATCTGCCGCAAACATGTCAGCTGTATAATCCGGAAGCACCTCATTGTGTAAAATGTTTAACGTTCCATCCACATTGGCATTCATAATGCTTACAACCGGAAAATATGTATCCGTTTGTTCCCCGGTAACTATAACCTCACGCTGCATATCATAGGGATATCCATTCCAAAAATTAGCCGCTTTTATGTCATAGGTATAATTTACATTCATGGTTGAAGAAATAATTCTGGTAAACGATGAACCAGCCTGATTAATGAGTAGGGTGAGATCATTTGAACTTGTTCCACTGTTGCCAATGATATCAAGAAATCCATCATTATTAATATCAGATGGAATTATTTTATTGGGATACCCAGGTAAATTATTTGGAGTATGGGTAATTAAATAAAACCCGTCTGATGTATCAGCAATGAACACATTTGCCACATAATTTGAACCATTATCATACAGTAAAAAGATATCGGATATGGCATCATTATTGAAATCTTCAACTACCATATCAATAGGAGATCCGCCCAGGCTCATGCCTTCATTGTGTAATGGATCGAATCGATTGGCAGCATAATTATATTCATATATCCACAGGTCAGTTTGATTTACAATGACAATATCCGGAATGTTATTCATGTTAAAATCATTTACATCCATTAATTGATATTGTTGTGCAAGTGAAAGACTATCAAAAAGAGTAAAATTTCCTAACCGATCATTAGATAAGATTGTCAATTGGGTCATGCTTAATTCTACCAGATCGGGAAAATGATCGGTGTTCATATCGGCGAGCAAATGTTTAACCGGATTGGAACGCATCTGTGAGAGTTCTCCCGGCATAAAGTGTGTGTTACCTTTAAAAGCACCAATATGATATTTCCAGGAAAATCCCTCGGAAACGGGTGCTGAATCCGTATATAAAATATTGGCGGTTAAGGTTACAGTCACCTCTTCACCGGGCACAAATGGTAAATCAGGAATTAACTTTAATTGATAATTAACTGGATCATATTTCTGAACATAGGTGTGAACACCTGAATATTGTCCAAAAATCCTTATATTTTCAGGGATCAGGGTTGACTGGTCTGGCTCTCTTTTGAATAAAATATCAACTGTGCTTTCCCTATTGATATCCGTTCGGTTTGGTTCAGGATAAACTTCAAACGTGGAATCTGACATAGTTCTATAGAATCCGATACTGAACTCCGAGTTTTCGAAGGTAGAAAAATTAGCCCATATTAACTGATGTGTACTGTCGTAGGTTGATGGCATCGTATACCAATCTGTCATGCCTCCATCAAAATAGGTGATCAGCAAATCCTCAATGGGAGGATTACTGGCATTGTCCAATTCGGACTGGTCATAATACAGGAACAGATCTACCGGGTAAAAAATATCGATACCAGTGAAATCAATCTTATATTTTTTCCCCAGAAAATTCAGATCATTTACAGAAGAAAGTACCGTATCAATAGTTGTCTTAACGCTGAAGTACTCTGAGCCGGTAACCGTCATAGCCTCCGGTCGGAACTCAATAAATCCATCACCAAAATAGTATAGGCTGCGACCTTCAACCAAAGG
>JARRPN010000115.1:0-12086 GCA_037382875.1 Calditrichaceae bacterium
TTAATTAACCAAACGGATCAATTAATTTAATTTTATAAAAAATGTTAAATTTTTATTAAAATTTCCACAAATTTCACTTTAGAATTCAGCCGTTTTTTCGTAAACTTAGCGCGAATAAAAAATACAATAAATGGGAGAGGTAATGCCAAAGAAGATAATCATGGAACCATCCAGAACGTTGATGGAGTTCCGATTATTGCCAGGCCTTACAACAAAAGAAACCACCCTATATAATATAACACTGAAAACACCACTTGTTTACTCCGAAGAAGAAAATTCTAAATATTTTCTAAATATCCCGATTGTTGCAGCTGCTATGCAGTCGGTTTCCGGTGTTAAGATGGCGATTGAGCTGGCAAAGCTGGGTGGAACGGCCTTTATTTTCAGTTCACAAACAATTGAACAGCAAGCACAAATGATCCGGGAAATTAAAAAATACAAGGCAGGTTTTGTTCCGCCTGAGACAGTATCTCCTGATATGCCTATTAAGGATTTATATGAATTAACGCGCACGCGTGGGTACAATACATTTCCGGTTGTAGATAGTAGTCACAAATTATTGGGTATTATTACGGACGATGATTACGATGTTAAGCCACATGGCGAGCTGCCGGTTAAAGAGCGTATGATTAAGCGTGCTGACATGACTGTCGGTGTTAATCTTGACAATATCAAAGAAGCAAACACGCTTCTACGTGAGACCCATCAATCCGTGCTTCCGATTGTAGATGGCGCGGATAAGTTGCTCTACCTGGTATTTCGTAAGGATATCCGCAACCATCTGGATAATCCAAATGAAGTGGTTGATGAGCATAAAAGATATCTGGCAACAGCAGCCATCAATACACACGATCATGAACAGAGGGTGCCAGCCCTGGTAGATGCGGGTGTCGATGTGTTGGCTATTGATGCATCGGATGGCTACTCAGAATTCCAGGGAACTACATTGAAATGGATTGCTAAGCATTATCCGGATATACCAGTGATTGGAGGCAATATTATCACAGCAGAAGGATTTAATTTCCTGGTTAAGTACGGCGCGCGCGCAGTTAAAGTTGGTATGGGTGGAGGATCGATCTGTATTACTCAGGAACAAAAAGGAACCGGACGTGGTTTGGCAACAGCTATCATGAAAGTCGCTGAAGCCAGGGATGCCTATCTGGAAAAAACCGGAAAATATATTCCAATAATAGCTGATGGCGGTATTGTCAATTCAAAGGATATTGTTGTTGCTCTCGCGATGGGGGCAGACTATGCAATGATGGGCCGTTATTTTGCACGCATGGACGAGTCACCTACAGAAAAGGTCACATTGCGAAATCAGGTGATGAAACCATACTGGGGTGAAGGTTCGGCCAGAGCCAGGGAATGGAAAGCTCTGCGTTATCAGCAAATAAATTTTGTTGAAGGTGTTGAAGGATTTGTTCAATATGCAGGGAAATTAAGAGATAACCTGCCCGAAGCGCTTGCCAAAATCAAAGCTTCTATGTCGTCTTCGGGAGCAGCTAATATAAAAGAATTACATCAAAAAGCCGAGCTGGAAGTCGTTTCGGCTTTATCGATCAGGGAAGGTCAGGTACATGATGTTTATCTTCCTGGGAATGATCCAAATTATACAGCAATAAACTGGGGCGAATAGCATGGCAAAATATATTGTATTAGGTGCACAATGGGGGGACGAAGGAAAAGGTAAGATTGTTGACCTGTTGTCCGGAAAAATGGATCTGGTAGTCCGTTTTCAGGGTGGAGCGAATGCCGGGCACACAGTTATTATTGGTGATAAAAAATATGTTCTGCATATAATTCCCGGAGGTATTGTTTCGGGTAAAGCCACCAATGTGATTGGTAATGGTTGTGTAGTAGATCCTATCATTTTTAGCGAAGAAGTTAAATACCTTCAGGAAAAAGGTGTTCATGTATCACCGGATAAATTGATTGTATCCAGCCAGGCGCACATTGTAACGCCGGTACACAAATATCTGGATCGGGTGTTGAATAAAAAGATCGGTACTACCGGTCGTGGTATTGGTCCGGCTTACGGCGATAAAATTCATCGTACAGGCATCCGTGCGGAAAATATTTTGGATGGCAGTTTTATAGACCGTTTTTGTGAACATGCCAGTAACTATAAAAGTATATGCGACCAGGTTTACGATGAACCATTCATCGATGTAGATGAAGCAATTGCTGACATGGAAAAAGCCGGTGAAAATTTAAAACCATATATCCAGGATTCCATTGAAGTGATCTACGATTATCTGAAAAAAGACGCCAATATTTTGTATGAAGGTGCACAGGGAACCTTTCTGGATATTGATCACGGTACTTACCCTTTTGTGACATCATCTTCAACGAGTATAGGAGGGGCATACACGGGCTCCGGTGTTTTTATGGAATTTGATAAACGCATTGGTATCGTTTAAGCGTATACAACTCGTGTAGGTGAAGGACCTTTCCCGACTGAACTTCATGATGAAATCGGCAAAAAACTGCGCAAGAATGGGAATGAATTCGGTGCTACTACAGGCAGACCACGTCGTTGCGGCTGGCTGGATCTTAAGCTGCTAAAGAGATCTTTTATGATAAACGGATTTAATTATATATCCCTGAGCAAATTGAGTTGTCTTTCCGGTTTTGAGAAGATACTTGCGGCAGTGGATTATGACAGCAAAGGGAAACCGGTCTATAAAGAATTTCCGGGATGGGAAGAAGAGGTTGAAGGTATTACTGATATATCCAAACTTCCAGCCAATTGTGTTAAATATATTGATTTTATTGAAAGGTATCTGGAAACACCGATCGGTATGATCTCAACCGGACCGGATCGGAATAATATAATTTTTAAGGAAGCTTTATTTTAGTTAAAGTATAACCCACCCTGCCCTCCCTAATATATTAGGGAGGGAAGCCGCCGAGAGGTGGAGGGAGGGTCATTTAAACTAACATAAATATTAAATGACTAACAAACAAAATAGCGGCATTGATATCGACCTCGGCAATCATTGTTCGAGAATAGCATACAATTGGGCCAAAAAAACCTTCACTCATCGTGAACCGGGCACCGGAAATCCCCTGATGTCTGCGGATGGCGGATTTTCCAGTCTGATGGATTTTAACGGCGTGAAGATCGGAATGTCATCTGATGGCATCGGTACCAAGATTGAACTGGCTGAGCGTACAGGTATTTATAACACTATTGGATTTGACTTGGTTGCTATGGTGGCTGATGATCTTGCTGCGAATGGTATTCAAACAGTCAACCTTTCCAATATTCTCGATGTGGATTTTCTGGATTCAGAGATTGTTGACCAGTTGATGGCTGGTCTGTATGAAGCAGCTAAATTTGCCAGTATTACTGTAACCGGGGGTGAAATCGCCGAACTGGGATCACGTATTGGCGGTTATGGTGACCGGATGCATTTTAACTGGTGTTCAACTGGAATTGGAATTCTCCCTGAAGGGAAAAATTTAATCGATGGTAAAAATATTAAAGCCGGTGATGCAGTTATTGCTTTGAAAAGCCGAGGATTTCGCAGTAATGGGTTTTCGCTACTTAGAAAAATTATGGAAAATTCATTTGGCAGAGACTGGCACAATGCAGAATATGAAAATGGTAAAACTTGGGGGGAAATTCTGTTGACCCATTCGCTTATTTATTCACCATTGATTACAAAGCTGCTTAAGCAAAATATTAAACTTAATGGTATTGTACATGTAACCGGTGGGGGGTTGGCTGATAATTTTTCACGGATTTTAAAAGTAAATCAGGTTGGCGCTATTCTTGATAATATTTTTGAACCACTGACTTTTATGAAAAAAGTTCAGGAATTGGGAAAAGTATCGGAAGAGCAGGCTTATCAGTTATGGAATATGGGTAATGGTATGCTTGTCATTCTGGACCGGGGTCAACTTAAAGATGCCCTTGCAACAATCAAACAAAATGATTACCAGGCCCGGGAATGCGGCCAAATTACAGATAAATTTACGATAACAATAGAATCAAAAGGTATGCAGCCCGAGAGGCTGTTTTACAGTTATTAACGAGGAACCTATTTTGCAGTCCACAAACATTAATCACATTCAGCTTTTGTTGAAACCGAATGTCGTTGATGTGGCAGGACAACGTGTCCGTGAAAGCGCTCAAAAATATCTCCAATTGAATACCGGCAAGGTAAAATCCGGTAAGATTTTTTCCGTACTTTATAATTTGGAACCAGAACAGATATCGCAATTTTCAAATGAATCGTTGCGGGATCCAATCATTCATGATGCTTATATTAACACGTTGTATAATGATTCTGCCTATCAATCTTATATCCTGATTTCTAAACTACCCGGCGTTACCGATGATGAAGGTATATCAGCTCAGAAAGCATTATGCGATTTATTGAATATCCCTTTTGATTTTAGTGCACAGTGGATTTTTACTCAGGATATTTATTATATCGAAAATAAACTCAGTAATGTGCAATTGGCCCAATTGGGTGAAGAACTACTTGGCAATCCGCTGATCAATCACTTTGAGTACGGTACATTTGATGGCAAGATCAAATATATCCCAACCGTACATATTGAGTCGGATACAACCATCAAAACGATCGATATTTTTGTAGATGATGCCCAGCTGGAGAAATTATCCAAAGAATTACTGCTTGCTCTGGATTTAAAAGAAATGGCAGCCATTCAGTCTTATTTTAAAAATGAATCCACTATTGCCAAACGCAAAGAGGCCGGATTACCCGAACTACCTACCGATTGTGAAATGGAAATTCTGGCTCAGACATGGTCTGAACATTGTAAGCATAAAGAATTTAATGCCGTCATTTCCTATAAGGATTTGGATACAGGCAAAGAAAAAACGATTGACTCACTTTTTAAAACATACATTTATAAATCGACTAAAATTATTCAGGATCGATTAAAAGAAAAGGGTAATAACTGGCTGTTAAAAATCTTTTCCGATAATGCCGGCGTTGTTCGCATTGACGATGATCGCGTTTTTATCTGGAAGGTTGAAACCCATAACAGTCCCTCGGCTCTGGACCCCTACGGTGGCGCATTAACCGGTATCGTCGGTGTGAACCGTGATCCGCTTGGAACGGGTATCGGCGGTGGGAAATTGCTGTTTAACACCAATGTACTCTGTTTCGGCTCACCGTATTATGATGGTAAGTTATTACCAGGCCAGCTGCATCCAAGACAAATTATGACCGGTGTGGTTAAAGGAATTGAGGATGGTGGAAATAAATCGGGTATTCCTACGGTCAATGGTTCGGTTATTTTTGATGATCGTTTTCGCGGCAAACCACTGGTGTTCTGTGGTACCGGAGCTGTGATGCAAAATCAGTATGATGGTGTGAATTCATGGGAAAAACCGATTGCAGCCGGTGATCGTATTGTAATGGCTGGCGGCCGTGTGGGTAAAGACGGTATCCACGGAGCAACATTTTCTTCACTTGAAATCGATGAACATTCACCGCGTTCAGCTGTGCAGATCGGATCACCGATCACCCAAAAAAACATGTCAGATTTTATGGAACAGGCAGTGAAAATCGACCATTTCCGGTGGCGCCCAGGTTCAGTTGGATAAGGTGCCCTTGAAATATTCCGGGCTTAAGGCCTGGGAAATTTTTATCTCTGAATCCCAGGAACGCATGTCCTTTGTAGTTAAATCCGATCGAATTGAAGAATTGTTCAAAATGGCTTCAGATTTTGAAGTTGAGTTGACAGACATTGGTCAGTTTACCGATAGTGGTTTTCTTGATTTACGCTGGGAAGATAAAAGTATTGCCTATCTTGATTTGGATTTTTTGCATGATGGCGTACCAAAGAAACATATGGAAGCGGAATGGAAAAAGCCTGTCGTTACAGAACCCACATTGAAAGAGAATCTGGATTATAATGATATTCTTTTAAAATTAATGGGCAGTCTGAATATTTGTTCCCGAGAATCCATCATACGCCGATACGATCATGAAGTGAAAGGAAAGGGATTTGATTCGTTTAAAGGTATCGCGGTATCAAATGGCATTTTACCAAAATTTGGTGATATCGATGCATATGAAATGTCGGCCGGCTCATTTGATGAAGCAATCCGCGGCATCATCGCTGTAGGGGGTAAACTGCCCGATCCTAAAAATAGTGAGAACAACTTCTGGTCTGTTAATGATAATTTCTGTGTACCGGATTCTGCCTACAATCCTAAATCTAATCCGGATGGCAAATACAAATTAGCCCAGCTTGTTCGTATGAATGAAGCTCTTTTCGATATGTCCACCTTTTTTAATATCCCAATGACTTCAGGCAAAGACAGTATGAAGAATGATTTTATCAAAGAGGGAATTAAAATATCTGTACCGCCAACCATTTTATATTCTGTAGCTGCCAAAATAAAGGATGTACGACAAACACTGACCGCTGAATTTAAACAGGCCGGTGATCTTATTTATCTGGTGGGCAAAACCTATGATGAATTAGGTGGATCGGATTTCTATAAATTATTTAATGAAATCGGTGCCAACGTACCAGTTGTACGCAAAGAGGATGCTCAGCGGATTTATCATAAAATGATGGAAGCACATGATAAAAACTTATTGTCGTCAGCGCATGATTTATCCGATGGCGGTTTGGCCGTGGCTTTGGCAGAATCGGCATTTGGAGGCGAAATGGGTGTTTCGATTGAATTGCCGGATAACGAACTATCAGTCAACGCTAATTTATTTTCTGAATCCCATTCACGTTTCATTGTTTCAGTGAATCCGGAAGATAAAGATGGTTTTGAAATATTATTCGGAAATGATGTTGAACTAATTGGTAAAGTCAATGACTCACAAAAAGTACAAATTAGTAAGGCTGGCAAAATGTTGATTGATTTGGAAAATGAAGCATTATTAAATGCATGGCGTAGTGGATTAGTATTTTGAAAATAAAATGAGATTGATATGAAAGAAGTAAAAGGTCTGGTTGTAACCGGTTTCGGAATCAATTGTGAAGAAGAAATGGCCGCAGCAAATAGGCTGGCTGGTGCCAGGGCGGATATTGTCCATCTGAGCGAAGTTTTCAATGAGCAGGTCAGCATTCATGATTATGATATTCTGAATTTTCCAGGCGGATTTTCATTTGGTGATGATCTTGGTTCAGCCAAAGTGCTGGGAAATAAATTCAGATTTAAACGAATGGCTTCCGGGAAATTATTTTTAGATGAGCTGAAGAAATTTCTGGATGAAGGCAATTATATGATTGGTGTTTGCAACGGTTTCCAGGCGTTGGTTAAAATGGGATTCCTGCCCAACGCCGGCGGTCATTTTGAACAGGAAGCTACTATCACCCATAACAGCTCCGGCAAATTTGAAGATCGCTGGGTGACCTGTTGTGTAAATCCAAATTCCAAAACACCATTTTTGAAAGAGATTATTACATTAGATATGCCGGTGCGTCATGGCGAGGGAAAACTCATTTTCAAAGATGACACAACTCGGCAGACCATCCTTGACAAAAATTTAAACTGTATGTCTTATGCTGATAAAAATGGAAATCCAACAGCTGAATACCCGCAAAATCCGAATGGTTCGGAATTAAACTGTGCGGGTTTATCTGATCCATCAGGTCAGGTTTTCGGTTTAATGCCACATCCGGAGGCATATTTATCAGCTTATAATCATCCCAATTGGGGAAAGATTAAAAGACAAAATCCGGAAATGAGTGATGAAGGTGCCGGATTAAAAATCTTCAAAAATATAGTAAATCATATTAAGGAAAATAGTTAACCACGAAGAGACACAAAGAACACGAAATTATAATTACAAATACAAGCAATAAACCAAATTTATATTTTAAGTTTTGCGGATTTTGTGCTTTTTGTGATTAAAAAATAAAAAATGGGAAGTGAAGAGATGCAATCATTGGGTGTTGATAAAATTAAGATTAAACGTGCATTAATAAGTGTATCGGATAAATCCGGTATCGAATCCCTGGCTAAAACACTGCATCAATTTGGATGTGAGATCATTTCGACCGGTGGAACCAAAAAAGTATTGGAATCTGCGGGCTTACCTGTTACCGAAATATCCAAAGTAACCGGAAATCCGGAGGCCTTTGGCGGTCGCATGAAAACCATCTCATTCCAGATTGAATCAGCCTTACTATTTGATCGTGAAAAGGATGCCAAAGAAGCCGCTTCATTACAAATTGAACCTATAGATATGGTTATCTGCAACTTATATCCATTCGAACGGGTCAAGAAGCAGGGTGCTGATTTTGATACCTTGATTGAAAACATCGATATCGGCGGTCCAACCATGGTAAGGGCTGCAGCCAAGAATTTCAAATATGTTGCTATTGTAACCAATCCCAGAACGTATCCGGATATTGTTGAAGAACTCAGAACTAATGAGGGGATGCTGACTTATCAGACCCGATTCGATCTAATGCGTGGTGCCTATAATGCTACAGCAGATTATGACGCGATGATTGCTACAACTATGGATGAAACGGCTGGAGTGCTTTCCAAAAGGCTGGCTTTCAGCCAGGCAAAAGAATTACGATATGGTGAGAATTCTCATCAAAGTGCTTTTTTTCTTAGACAAAATAGTGTATCAGACTCGCTTTACGATATGAATGTTCTGCACGGTAAAGAATTATCCTTTAATAATCTGGTGGATATGTACAGTGCAATCGATTCTGTACGTGATCTTAAAGAATGTGGATGTGCGGTTATTAAACACAATAATCCTTGTGGATTGTCTGAAGGAACTGCTCAGAGAAAAGTATTTGAACAAGCCTGGGCAGGTGATCCGGTTTCTGCCTTTGGTTCTGTGATTGCGTTTAATAGAAAACTGGAACTGGATACGGTTAAATTTCTGGAATTGGATAATGAAAATAAAATGCTGCGCAAATTTGTTGAAGTAATTGTGGCTCCGGAATTTGATAAGGACGCGCTGGATTACCTATTCCAGAATAAAAATCTGCGTGTCGTGGAATTTGATCCGGCTAGACTTACGCCCGATAAGGATATTAAGTTTTTATATAATTCGGTCTTGGTTCAGAATCCTGATGATAAATTGCGGGATAAAATAGAGACGGTCACGCAAACCAAAATGGACGTGGATAAAGGATTACTGGATTTTGGTTTGATTGCAGGTCGTCAGTTGAAATCCAATTCTATTGTCATTGTGCGGAAATTAAAGAATGGTGATAATCAAATCCTTGGAATGGGTTGTGGACAACCGAACCGGGTGAATTCTACGCAATTGGCGATCAGCCGGTCAACAGAAAATTTAAAACTAGAATTTACCGGTTCCGATTCAGAATTGGATGCATATATAAAAAAGGAAATGGGAGAAGCGATTCTGGTATCGGATGCATTTTTTCCGTTCCCGGATAATATTGAATTAGCAGGTGCGGCAGGCATTAAAAAGATATTTCAACCAGGGGGAAGCATTCGTGATAAGTCTGTGATTGCTAAATGTGATGAATTAGGAATTGCTATGATATTTACGGGATTGAGGCATTTTAAACACTAAAGGTAGAAGTTAGAAGATAGAAATCGGAATTTAAAATTGGGAATTAGAAAACTTTCTTATCCAATATTGAGTTTCAAGTAACTTTAAAACAAAAGAACAAGTAAGATTAGGATTAAGATAAAATATAGGAGATGTTATGAATTGTTTGGTCAATTTTAAAACACCTCAGATTAAGAAAATTCATTCAGGTAAAGTACGGGAGAGTTTTCGAATAGATGATCAAACCCGCATGATTGTTGCAACCGATCGTATATCCAGTTTTGATTTTGTACTTAAAACGGCTGTACCGGGCAAGGGCGCTGTCCTTAATCAATTAGCGGCATTCTGGTTTGAAAATACCAAAGATATCATTGATAACCATTTTATTAAACTGGTTGATCCCAATATATCACTGGTAAAAGAAGCCAGTCCGATTAGGGTGGAAATGATAGTTCGCGGGTATTTAACAGGGTCTGCCTGGCGCGGATATCAAAAAGGCAAGCAGCAGGTTTCGGGAGTTAAAATTCCAGTAGGGATGAAGAAAAATCAGGCTTTTCAGAAGCCAATTGTAACACCTACGACAAAAGAGGATAGTGACCGTGAAATTACGCCAAAAGAGCTGGTGGATGAAGGCTGGGTTGCTGCTAATATTTATAAAGCTATGGAGAAAGTATCCCTGGAATTATTTGAACGCGGCAGTACTATGCTGGAAGAACGCGGCCTGATTCTTGTGGATACCAAATATGAATTTGGACTGATAGACAACAAACTGGTATTGATTGATGAAATCCATACACCGGATTCCTCGCGTTTCTGGTCCAAAGAAAATTATGAAAATGATCCTGATAATGCTGAGCAACTGGATAAAGAATACGTTCGCAGTTATTTATTGAAGAATAAGAAAAACGATGTTTATCCTGATACTCTTCCTGATGATGTAGTTCAGGAAACTACGCGGCGTTATCGTGATATTTATGGTATGATTACTTGTGAAACGTTATCAGTAATAGAAAATAATGTTTTAGCTCGAATTCATTCTAATATGGTAAAAAATAAAATCATTAAAGATGGTTTTGTCGCTATTATTATGGGTTCGCCATCGGATATTGAACATTGCAATAAGATGAAGGATATCATCGAAAAATATGACATAAAAGTGGATATGCGTGTGGTATCAGCACATAAAAACGGTGAGCAAATTCCCAAAGTAATTGAAGATTACAATAACTCTGTTGAACCGGGTGCGGTGATTGCCGTAGCCGGCCGATCCAATGGCCTGGGTGGCGCTCTTGCCGCCAATCTAACCATTCCGGTTTTCAGTTGTCCGCCATTCAGTGACAAGGATGATATGATCGTGAATATTAATTCATCTTTAATGATGCCATCCAATACGCCTGGGGCAACGGTTGTTGATCCGAAGAATGCGGCTCAAATTGCCCTGCGCAGTCTGAATTTATCACGATTAAAGAATATCTTCATCAAAGAGATACAGAAAATGAAGGCTGATCTGATTGAATCAGATAAAAATGTTCGGGGTGAAAATGATTAAAGAAATCTCACCACTGGATGGACGCTATTATGACCGTCTTTCACATTTGGGAGACTACTTTTCCGAATACGCCCTTATGCGTTCCAGAGTATTAGTGGAATTACGCTTTCTACTGGCTCTGAATGAAAGTGGTTTATTTGAACAGTTCACCAGTAAAGAGATTGATAAAATTCGATTCTATCAGGATCATTTTTCTGAAGCAGATTATCAGCGTATAAAGGAAATTGAAAAGAAGACCAATCACGACGTTAAATCCTGCGAGATTTTCCTTCAGGAAAAACTGGATTTAAAAAGTCCTAACATGATTCATTTTGGTTTAACTTCTGAAGATGTTAACAATCTGGCCTACACATTTTTATTTAAAGATTATCTGGAAAAAGAACAGCTTCCTCAAATTGAAACTGTTTTAAAAATTCTTATAGAACATGCTGCAAACTGGAAAGATGTCCCATTTCCTGCACGAACCCATGGACAAATGGCTTCGCCATCAACCGGCGGCAAAGAAATGGCCGTATTTCTGATCCGGTTGATACGCCAGTATGAAAGATTGAAATCATTTTCCTTTTTAGGCAAACTGAATGGCGCAACAGGAAATTATTCAGCCCTTAAAGCGGCTTTTCCAAAATATAACTGGATTGCATTCTCTGAAAAATTCATGGAAAAATATGGTCTAAAGATCAATCCGGCAACCACACAAATTGAGGATCATGATACTTGGGCAGAATATTTTTCAATTACTAAGCGGATTAATAACATTATTCTGGATATGGATCGCGATATCTGGTTGTATTTAACACTTGGCTATCTGACCATCAGCGCGGATAAAGGGGCTGTGGGTTCGTCCACCATGCCGCACAAAGTAAATCCGATTAATTTTGAAAACAGTGAAGGCAATATGCAGGTATCAATTGCACTATTTAATGGTCTGATTGATAAGCTGGGAAATTCACGTTTGCAACGTGATTTATCAGATAGTACCGTAACACGGAATATAGGCGTAGCGCTGGCACACAGCTATCTGGCCATTCAGGAAACTA
>JARRPN010000116.1:0-10552 GCA_037382875.1 Calditrichaceae bacterium
TATATATACTATGAAAGCAAATGATTTTAGCTTATCAAAGAAGATGACATTAATTAAATAATATTATTTAGCCGGATATTTAAATATCCGGCTTTTTTCTCTCAAGGATATTCAAAGGAATGATATGAAAATTATTAAGGTAATGTGGATTATAGTTATATTAGCAATTTATCTATTGGGACAAAATGACCAGAGTAATATGTCTGTTAGAATGGCTGAGTCTGTCATGGCGCGTCATCCCAATGTATATGATGATTGGAATTATGTTACCGGGACTGTGTTAAAGGGATTTGAATCAGTATGGCAGGCAACAGGTGATCAACGCTATTTTGATTATATTAAAAATACTATCGATAAGCTTGTTGACGAAGAAGGTCGGATAAAAGGTTATCGGGTAGAAGACTACAACATAGATCAGGTTAATTCAGGAAGGATGTTACTCTTCCTTTATAAAGAGACAGGTGAAAAGAAGTATAAGAAAGCAGCTGATCTTGTAAGGTCACAATTGGATGGACATCCCCGCATATCTTTGGGAGGTTTCTGGCATAAAAAGATTTATCCGTGGCAAATGTGGTTGGATGGTCTGTACATGGGCAGTCCATTTTATGCTGAGTATAGTATGATGTTTAATGAAGAAGATAAATTTGGTGATGTAGTAAAACAATTTGTTTTAATTGATGAACATTTAAAAGACGAGAAAACAGGTCTTTATTATCATGCCTGGGATGAATCTAAACAAATGTTTTGGGCTGATAAAAAAACTGGATTATCCAAATGTTTTTGGGGCAGAGGATTAGGGTGGTACACCATGGCATTAGTGGATGTGATAGGATATCTACCTGAAAATTACGCCGGCAGGGATGGTCTTTTAAAAATACTCAACAACCTGGTAGAAACTATTGCGATTTATCAGGATACTACCGGACTGTGGTGGCAGGTAATGGATAAAGCTAACCAGGAGGGAAATTATTTGGAGGGATCTGCTTCAAGTATGTTTGTCTATGCTTTGGCAAAGGCAGTTAATTCAGTTTCTATAAATTTTTCATCTATATAATCTGAATTAACTGAATTATATTGATAAAATCAGAGATGGTAGTTATGAATATTATGTGTATATAGAACCCATTGTACCAAATGATGGTAAGGGTGTAGGTCCATTTTTGATGGGCTGTGTTGAGATTGATAAAATGAAAGAAATGGGAAAAATCAAATAGAATCCCAAAAAATAGAAAAGAGAATAAATGCATATAAATTTTATAAAAATCGTAAAAGCTTCTGTTATTATCCTCTTGCCTTTTCTTGTGATTGCACAGGAATCCTGGTCGGTGAGAATGGCGGAATCGGTTATGGAGCGGCATCCTAATAGATATCGTTACGATTGGGATTATGTCGCCGGAACTGTATTAAGAGGATTTGAAGAATTATGGTATGATACGGGTGATGAACGATACTATAACTATATACAAAATACAGTTGATTATGTAGTTAACAATAATGGTGAGATCTCTGGGTATGATCTATATTCATATAATATTGATGAAATCAATGAAGGCCGCATGGTTTTGTTTATGTATAAAAATACAGGCCTGGAGAAATATAAAACAGCGGCTCAGTTATTACGTAGCCAACTAGAAAATCACCCGCGAACTACCGATGGGGGTTTTTGGCATAAACAAAGGTATCCCTGGCAAATGTGGCTGGATGGACTTTATATGGGAAGCCCGTTTTATGCTGAATATGGATTGGTTTTGGATGAATCTGAAGCTTTTGATGATGTTTCCTTGCAGTTAAGATTAATGGAAAGACATGGAAGAGATCCCATAACCGGTTTACTCTACCATGGTTGGGATGAAAGCAAAGAACAGGATTGGGCCGATCCTGTTACAGGTCAATCACCCAGTTTTTGGGGAAGAGGAATTGGCTGGTATGCAATGGCATTAGTTGATGTACTTGATTTTTTACCTCAAGCTCATGCTGACCGTGATAGTATAATCGGAATTGTAAATCGGTTAGCTGATGCTATGTTCGAGTTTCAGGATGATGATACTGGTCTATGGTGGCAGGTTGTTGATAAAGGGGACAGTACAGATAATTATCTTGAATCATCTGTATCAACTATGATGGTTTATTCAATGGCTAAAGCAATAAGATTGGGATACCTTGATAACACCTATTTACCAAATGTTGTAAACGCCTATGAAGGCATTCTTAATCATTTTATCACTGTTAATACGGATAGTACTATTAATTTAACTCAGACATGTTGCACAGCAGGGTTGGGTAACGGACGAGATGGTTCTTATAATTATTATATTAATGAAACCAGTATCTGTACTAATGATGGCAAAGGTGTGGGACCGTTTATTACTGCGAGTATAGAAATTGAAAGGATGAGTTTGCCCAAAAAATTTTCTGCTGAAACACTTTCCGGCAGTAGTATTAAATTAACCTGGTCAAATCCTGAAGGTAATTTTGAAGGATATCAGATACAGCGTGCTACAGGAACAGAATTTGTTGAAATTGATCAAATTTCTATAAATGATTCCTCATATACAGACGAGGAATTAAATCCGTTAACTTTATACAGTTATCGGATTCGGCCTTATATCGGTGATCAATTTGGTATATATTCCAAGGTCGTTCAGGCTTCAACTTTGGGTGAAAATGGAGAACCTGCATATCCACTTAATCCGTATCCCCCCGATGGATCTTCTAACGAGGCGCTTGATGTCCAATTATCCTGGGAAGCCGGTGAAGCAACATTGTCTCACAATGTTTATTTCGGGGAAAGTAATCCACCTGATTCAATTGGTAATCAAGATGAAACCACATTCAATCCGGGTATGCTTGATGAATTAACAACCTATTATTGGCGAATTAATGAAGTTAATAATGCTGGAGTAACCATTGGGCCCGTTTGGGAGTTTACAACAAAAATGACATCATTTTCACCAACCTTGGTTGCCTATTGGCCATTTAATGAAAATTCAGGAAGTACCGTTTCGGACCAATCTGAATTTGAAAACGATGGTTCGATGATAAATATGGACGGATCAGCGTGGCAAACAGGAATAGCTGGTTCAGGTCTCCAATTTGACGGTATCGATGATCATGTTACTGTTCCTCATGATGATGTGTTCAATTTTGGAGTAAATTCTTTCAGTATATCTTTCTGGATAAAACAGACTGTGCAGGATAAACACATGCGGTACATTATTAAAGGTACTCACTCAGATCCAGGAACAGGTCGACGATATGAAGTATTTCATCATTCAAGCAATGTTGTGAGATTTTCAATCGATGATAACGTAAATAAAACTGTTGCTGAAGCATCTAATACAAATTTTGTTACAGGAGACTGGGTACATGTTGTTGCGGTTCGTGATACGGATGATGATATAATCAAACTATATGCAGATAAAGAGTTACAGGTTTCTACTGAAGATATTACCGGTGATATTTCTCAGGATGAGCAATTATTATTTGGCGTATCACCGGATGAGGAAAATACAAATTACGAAGGATTCCTGGATGAAATAAAGTTTTTTAATTATGCAGTAAATGATTCTATGATTGAAGCTCTGTATAATAAGGGAATTACAAGTATTCAGGAACACAATACTTCTATAAAGTCTTTACAATTGAATGTAAAAAATTATCCAAATCCATTTAATCCAAAAACTACTATTTTCTTCAGTATTCCAGCCACTGGAGAAGCAGCATTAACGGTATATAACATTATAGGTCAGAAAATGGAGGTTTTGTTTAATAAAAATATAAATAAAGGAGAATATACTTTTGAATATGATGCATTTCATCTTTCCTCAGGAGTATATTTTTTTCTTCTTGAGTGTAATGGAAGTTCTCAAACACGGAAATTTGTATTAGTAAAATAGGAAGCTGGAATCTGGAGAATTATAATGATAAATATATTTGTCAAGATTATTAATAAAAAACTTTTTTTAAAATTCCTTATTCTTATTCTAATCATTATTAATAATCAGTTTTGTACAGGCAATAAAGGAGATTTGGGATCGTCAAGTAATAATAAAATTATCCATGATAGTCTTAGCTGGGCTGAAAAAATAGCCGATTCTGAAATGAATCGTAGAAAAAATTCTCTTGAATTTGGTAAAAATAATAAGAGAGCAAAATGGAATTATGAAACAGGTTTATTTTTAAAAGCCTTGTTAGATCTTTACAAATCTACAGGTCATGATAAGTATTTCAATTATTCCAAGCATATTATTGATTCTTACGTTGCTGAAGATGGCTCGATCAGAACATACGACATGGATGATTACAATATTGATAAAATCAATTCGGGAAAAGTTTTACTTGCTCTTTATAAAAAAACGGGTGATCAAAAATACAAAAAAGCAGCAGATATTCTTAGACAACAGTTGGAAAAACAACCAAGGACTAAATCTGGAGGATTCTGGCATAAAAAAAGATATCCCTGGCAAATGTGGCTTGATGGAATTTATATGGGGGCTCCATTTTATGCTGAATATTCATCAATTGTAAACGAACAAAAGGGTTATGATGATGTAATTCAACAAATACTTTTAATAGATGTGCAAACCCGCGATCCTGAAACCAAACTAAGATATCATGGATGGGACGAAAGTAATAAACAGAAATGGGCTAATCCGGAGAACGGATGCTCACCGAATTTTTGGGGACGGGCAATGGGCTGGTATGCTATGGCGCTTGTGGATGTTCTTGACTATATTCCAATAGATCATCCCAAACGAGATAAAGTTTTGTTTGTATTAAATGATCTTTGTAAGGCTCTTGTAAATTATCAGGATTCAGAGACAGGTGTCTGGTATCAAATTGTGGATCAGGGAGGCCGAAAAGGAAATTACTTAGAAGCTTCTGCTTCATGTATGTTTGTATATTCTTTGGCGAAAGCCGTTCATAAAGGTTATATAAATTCATCTTTTTGGGATACTGCTCAAAAAGGGTATGATGGAATAATAAATAATTTTATTGAGATTGAATCTAATGGTTTAGTTAATCTAACTCATATTTGTAGTGTTGCAGGTTTAGGTGGTAGACCGTATAGGGATGGCTCTTATGATTATTATATAAGTGAACCGGTTGTTAATAACGATTTAAAAGGTGTTGGTCCATTTATTATGGCCAGTATACAAATGGGACAATAATTAGTTTAATTAATTTATTAAGGATTATAATATAATGTTTATAGCTATGAATAGGATATATATATATATCACAACCATTATTTTATGCTTAAGTTCTACTTTTTTATTAGCGCAACAATTGGCTTTTCCAACCGCAGAAGGAAGTGGTAGATATGCTACCGGAGGTCGTGGTGGCGACGTATATGAAGTTAAAAATCTCAGCAATAGTGGTCCAGGCTCTATAGTTGATGCGCTAAGTTCCGGAAACCGAACGGTTGTGTTTCGGATTTCAGGAACAATTGAATTGGGAGATGTAATACTCAGACCTAAATCCAATACAACCATTGCCGGACAGACTGCACCTGGTGACGGCATATGTATAAAAGGACGTTTTCATATAGGCTCTGTTTCAGATGTTGTGATCAGATATATTAGGGTGCGGGTGGATGAAGGTGGAGCAAATTCTTCCGGTGATGCTATTGATATTGCCAGCGGGACAAATATTATTATCGACCATGTAAGCGCATCCTATGCGCGTGATGAAACCATATCCTGTCAGGAAGAATCCGATAAGGTAACGGTGCAATGGTGTATTCTCAGCGAAGCTTTAACATTTGAAGGCCACAGTTATGGATCACTTATCCGGGGAGATTACGGCGATGAAAAAACCTATCACCACAATTTATATGCACACAACAAAGGCAGAAATCCCCGACCTGGAAATTATACAGAGGTAGGTACTGATCCGGAAGGATTGCATTTTGATTTCCGCAACAATGTGGTTTATAACTGGGGAGGGAGCAAAGCTGGTTATAATGCGGATGATAATACTGTTAGTCGCTATAATTTTATTGGAAATGTTTATATCCGGGGAGCAGAATCATCAGGAAATACTGTCTTCCAGGAAGAGAGTATTTATGCTTTTGGTTATTTTGAGGATAATATGATGGAAGGAGTTGTGCCTGATGATCCATGGGACCTGGTTTACCTTAGAGGTTTTGATTCAGCGCAAAGTACTGACTATAAATCGCGTTCCTATGAAGTTCCGATGGAACCGGTGATAACTACATCCCCGCAAAATGCTAAAAATGATGTGCTTGCGAAAGCCGGAGCAATTTTTCCCAAACGTGATACAATTGATACCCGGATTGTTAATGATGTACTAAATAAAACGGGACACTCTATTGCGAATACTGATGATCAACCTGAAGGTGGTTGGCCTGTGCTTAACTCACTTCCTGCTCCGGCAGATTATGATCATGACGGTATGCCTAACGATTGGGAACTGGCACATGGTCTTGATTCTACCGACGCGGCTGACCGCAATAACATCGGCCCAGATGGTTATACACAACTTGAAATGTATCTTAATAATCAAACAAAAGATATTACGGCTGATATTAAGAATATAGTTTCGACTTACCCAAAGGGGTTTGTTCTGTATCAGAATTATCCGAATCCATTTAATCCATCAACAACAATTAGATTTCAACTCCCTAAAAACAGTTATACAACATTAAAAATCTACGATATTTCTGGCCGGGAAGTAGCAGTTCTGGTGAATGGTATACAACCAGCTGGAATAAACAGAGTGAAATTTAATGGCAGTGGATTATCGAGCGGTGTTTATTTTGTCAGCTTAAGGGCTGGATCATACGTCAAGACAATTAAAATTTTACTAGCTAAATAATGCAATACCAGGCGCCGTCCGGAAGATTAAATAATTTTTGGGGATTTCATGATGGCAATGGCAAGGAACTTCCAAATGAAATAAATGGAAAATTCGATTTGTGTTAACTGAACTTAGTGAATGGCTCTATGTTAAAACATCGTCCGATGATGGCGCCAAGGGGGGGTAGTTATAATATTGTGAATGATTGAGCGGCAATAAAATGCCATGGCTTTCAAAAGCAAAATCTTATGGAGAATCATTAGAAACAAGATATGAAATATACCATGCTTCAAATGGAACAGTCAATTTTGCAGTCAATGATGGAACAACACAATCATCTGTTCAAACATCCGATAGTAATTTTGTTACGGGTGAGTGGGTGATGGTAAGTGACGTGAGAGATAATGAGAATCAGAAATTAAAAATATATGCTAACGATAAACTTGTAGCGGAAGATGAAGATTTAACCCGGGATTTAACACAAACAGCCAATCTTTATTTCGGAACCAACATAAAAATAACAGATTATTTTGAAGGCGATTTGGATGAGATAAATATCTTTAACTATGCTCTTGGGTCAACTGGAATAAAAGAACTATATATAAATACAGCTGCTATCGATGATGATATGACCCATTTTCCATTTGAATTTAAAATAAACAGCTATCCGAATCCCTTTAATGCTATAACGACATTTTCTTATAGTATTCCAAATACAAGCATGGTTAATCTTTCACTATATAATATTATTGGTCAAAAGATTGTTGTTTTGATTAATGAAAATAAATCTGCTGGGCATTATACATTCTCTTTTGATGCATCACATTTATCCAGTGGCCTATATTTTTATTGTCTGAAAGCTGTAAATAAAATTAAAATTGGTAAAATGATCTTAGTAAAATGATAAATTTATGTGAAGTCCCAGATTATGTTATAATAGGAAAATTTTAAAGATGAATTTATTTTTATATCCAAGTTAAAAGACAAAGAAATGGTAGAATTATATTACATTGTTAGGGATACTTTTCAAGGAACATATACTTCCAGAGTCGTAACTAACTTTTTTGAGTTAATATGGCTGGTTGGCCCATATTTTATTGCCAGTGTATTGATTAATGTTATTCTGCGTCAAATTTTCATAAAAAAATCAATTAAATTCACAACAGGCAAAACTTGGATTGATGTTTTATTAGCTGCCATTGTTGGTCTCATATCACCATTTCCGACCTATATTGCTGTCCCTATGGTGTTGTCTTTACTGATTATCGGTATTCAGTTTAGAGTAATATTTACATTTATGCTGGCATCACCATTGATGAATCCGGGTATTTTTTATTTGACATGGTCGCAACTTGGTTGGGAAATAGCAGTTGCCAGAATTTGTGCTGCCTTTTTCATTGCGATTTCAGGTGGTTTTCTGCTTGGACATTTTGTCGATAATTTCTCAGAAAAAATAAAATCTTCAATTAAGATTCCATCTAAAAATAACAGATCTATCTGGTACGAAAGTTGGCGTAGTTTACGATATATAGGAAAATATTTCTTAATCGCATTATTTTTGAGTGCTGTTGTAAAATCGTTTATACCAATTGAAATGGTATCCAGATTTCTTGGAGCGAATGCTTCTATGAGTGTTGTTACTGCAATGGCACTGGGTATACCATTTTATAGCTGTGGAGGTGCTGCCATACCGCTTATTGAAATTCTAAGTGAAATGGGTATGAATAAAGGAGCCATTTTGGCTTTTTTTACAGCAGGTCCCTCGACAAAATTGGAAACATTGTATGTTTTTAAATCGGCTTTTGGTGGATATTTAGTTTTGATAATTTATCTTTTATACTCTTTGCTTGGGGCATTCCTTTGTGGTATGCTATATCTATTCATTTAAGAAATTTAAGTAAAATGAAAGGGGAAATATTGTTTAAGAAACGGGAACTGAAGATAATAATTATTCTAACGTTTATATGCGTTTGGTTATCATGGGATTTATACCAAGCAAGTGTTCAAGCAGATCAAAGTGATTACCCTTTATATAAAATGGTGGATGAGTTCGATGCGATTTCTTCCGCTACTACAAAAGTATCAATCAAACCTAATATAGTTGATCCTGAACCACCAGGTAGTGGTGAGGTTACAGATGTCCGGGTAATAAAAGCCCTTATAAAAATTATCGATGAAATTGATCCGGGTAAAATGGAAATTGTTATTGGAGAAGGTTCTCCCAGACCCATGAATTATGAAATGGATTATCAATCGAAATTCAGTTCACCACAATGGGAAACATTATGGGATAAGTCCGGTTATCAGGATTTACTTACTGATTCATATCTGGAAGGTATTAATTTAAGGCTATCCAATTTAAATGGTTCACCATCAGTTAACCCTTGGCAGGATCTTGTGGCAGTTGAAATTGCCGGAGGGGGACAGGCAGATGCACAAAATGGCAAATATTTCATTCATAAAGATGTACTTAATGCGGATGTGTTCATAACTGTTCCGGTTATGAAAATTCATACGCCTGGAGTTACAATTGCTTTAAAAAATCAGATTGGATTGGCGCCTTCCTCATTCATGGTACCTGGACCGATAAGGAAATTGTTGATCTATCCAATCTTGCTCAAATCGATTATGCTGTTGTGGATGCGATAGCCTGCTTGGAAAGAGAAAAGACAGCACGACGATCCGGTGATGTTATTACAAACATGGTGAGAATGAATACGATTGTAGCTGGTGCGGATCCTGTTGCCGTTGATCATGTCTGTACCAGATTAATGGGCTTAAATCCAGATGATATTGAGCATATCACTCTGGCTGAGCGAGTTGGTTTAGGAACAAATAATCCGGATCTGATTGAAGTCACTGGTTCGACTATTGAAGAAACTCAACAACGGTTCATTAAAAGCCCCGCTGAGGAAGGCCGTTATGGACAAAGTAACCGTATCTGGCTGATCAAAGGGCCTTATTCCATTGATGGCATTTCAAACCCTATCGATAATGCATTCATTGACAACGAAGCAGAACAGGCTCCAGCAGAACGGCTTAGCGGATGGAGTGAGCCTGTGTACTTTATTAATGATCATATAGATCTGGAAGATTTCTTTGCAACAACTGATGATATAATGGGATATGCGTTTACATATTTTGACGCTCCAATCGATCAGACTGCAGAGTTATGGATTGGTTCGGACGAAGCGATGAAAATTTATTTAAATGGTGAGGTTGTCTATTCATTTGATGGTACACGATCATTTAATGGTTATTTTACTAATCGGGTATCTGTTCAGATAAAAAGTGGCGAAAACCGTCTTCTTGTCAAAACATTACAAAAATATGGAGATTACACATTTACGCTTAATATTTGTGAGCCAGAGTTAGATTCAAGATATGACGGCAATCGTGTTTGGGATCTAAAATTTAAAACAGAATCTGCAACAACTTCAATCCAAAATACTCAGACACATAGGCCTGTAAAAAACTTTGTACTTGCAGATAATTATCCTAATCCATTCAATGGTGTAACACAAATTGCTTATGAAATACATCATCAAGGCATGGTAAATCTGTCAATCTACAATATGAATGGTCAGTTAGTTAGTTGTTTAGTTGATAAACAACAAGAGGCTGGAAAATATGAAATTGGATGGGATGGAAGGTCTCAGGAAAATAATTATGTTGCCAGCGGTATATATTTTTATAGATTAAGAATGGGTAAAAATCAAATAATAAAAAA
>JARRPN010000117.1:0-6942 GCA_037382875.1 Calditrichaceae bacterium
CTGAGTCAATTAAGAAACGAATCGCTGAGATCACTTGAATGCTGTCATCAGAAAAATGATTGTTCTGAAGTGATTTTATTCTAGCCTTTTCGGTATGCCAGAATTTTTCAAACTCCTTCTCGGTAGAGTTGACAAACAAATCGACCTGCACTTGTGATTGACTCCCGGTAAGTACTCTTATTTGAGCAATCATATCAGAGACTGCTTGACTCAATCGAATTAAATTGTATTTATAAGTATGGCTACTACCGATTAAATATCGATAACGAATTGGATTAATATCGGAAACAACTATATTAATTCCTTCTAAGAGTCCTTCGAAAAATATATCACCTCTACCTGCAAAGGGAATATAAAGAGTCTTATCTTTGGAGGTATTTATATGATTTAAAATGGAGCGAATCCAGCGTAGATTTTTTGATTTTGCATAGGCCCGTTTATCATGACTGATGTAATTTATAGTTGGATGTAAAAGTTCAGGTTCATTGGTTTCGAATACGGGCAAATCTTCAACATCTTCGATTCGCTTCTGTTTTTCCCAAAGGGATTCAAAAGCCCAATCTATTTCTACCTCAGATTCGCTGGTCATTTGAATTTTTGATGATTTATCAAAATAATATTGAAAGCTGCGTAAATGAAATACATGCCAGTTATAAATATCAAACTGTCGTTTCATTTGGAATATCGGATTTAATTTGAAATTCGGTAACGGATCGGTAACTTTTTGAAAGGCAATAGATTCCTCAATCAAACCGCAACTTGATAGCATCTTAGTGAAATCAGGAAAATGCTCACCGCTCCATAAATATCCATGCCTAAATCCATGCTTAGGTAAGGACTTGGTTAAAAGATTTTGCAGCTGTCTGCTTTTATTAATTAATAATTTTAATTCGGTGTTTTGATAAAGTTGAAATACATTTTGTACTGTCTCAAAACTATCTATATATGAAGCGATTTCATACTGTGATAACTTTTCACTTTCGATAGTATCATTTAAATCACGGAAGAGCTTAAAATATATGTATTTTTTACTCATAATTAAGTAACGTAATTCCGCATAACATAGTTATATGATGTTTTCGTATGGAAAATTTGGATACTATATATCTAAATAGGATTTTAACTATTGATTGTATTATATAATAGTATTATCCGGAATAATAGTACCCTTTGGTATAATTATAATTCCATCTTTTATAAAATACAAATCCGTCTCTGCCTCAGTCTGATTATCTTTATTGATCAGTTGAACATTATTGCCTATGAAACAATCCAGATCGATAATCGCGTTTCGAATAATACAATTATTGCCAATTCCCAGGTTGGGTTTTCCCAATTCCCTATTACTGTTACGGTTGGTTATGGTTTCATAATACTGATTTCCCATAATAATTGATCGCTGTATTAAAGTGCCTTCATCAACAAAGGATCGAATTCCAACGACAGAGTGTTCAACAATGGATCCCAGTAATATACAGCCTTCCGAGACCAATGAATGATTAATCTGACAGTTATTGATCTTTGAAGCCGGCAGATAACGCGGACGCGTATAAAAAGGATAATTTTCATCATAAAAATTAAATTCAGGAACCGGATGGGTCATCCTCATATGTGCATCAAAAAATGCCCGCATCGTACCAATATCTTCCCAGTATCCATCAAAAAAGTAGGCTGATACTTTTTGGTTCTTCAAGGCCGATGGTACTATCTCTTTACCAAAATCCTGGTGGTCGCTATTTTCAAGAAGTTTAAAAAGCACATCTTTTTTAAAGATATATATACCCATTGAAGCAATATGATGACGGTTTTGGCTTTCTATTTTAAAATGATCAAATAATTCCTGATCAATTTTGAATTTTTCAAGAATTTCCGAATCTTTTGGTTTTTCATAAAAGTCAGTGATCAAACCCTTTTTATCGGTTTTCAAAATGCCAAATTCTGCAGCTTCGTGCTCAAATATGGGTTTTACGGCAATGGAAATATCGGCTTTAACTTTTAGATGGTGCTCAAAGAATTTTTGATAATCCATTCTGTAAAGATGGTCACCAGCCAGGATAACTATATGTTCATCTGCTGATTTTAAAAACATAAGATTTTTTCTCACCGCATCTGCATTACCCTGGTACCAGTCCTGATTCTCACTGGTCTGTTGAGCAGCCAGTAATCGCAAATAGCCTTTACTGAATGCATCGAATCGATAGGTATTATGAATATGTCTATGTAAAGATTCCGTATTGAATTGGGTCATTATAAATATTTTACGAACCCCTGAATGCAAACAATTACTGATAGGTACATCAATTAAACGAAATTTACCTCCGATTGGAACAGCTGGTTTTGCGCGAAGTCGTGTTAACGGATCAAGCCGGGTACCTCTTCCCCCGCCTAAAATGACTGCGGATAGTTCATTCATATATACTCCCAAATATTATCAGCTACAAAATGCTACTACAGCATGCTCATCAGAGTCTATTAAATATTTACCCTTATTTTCAAAAAGTGGTCGTTTAATCATACCTTGCTCTTTGAGTAACCATTGTAATTGCTGTGTATCATTTAAATTCATTTGTTTGAGACCAAGCTTTTTATAAGTAAGGCCTTGTTTATTTAAAACCTTATCCATACCCAATTGATTGATGATATCTTTCAGCTGATTCTCTGAAATTGGGGCTTTTTTGACATTAACAAATTGGTATTCAATATTATTTGAATCTAATATAACTTTTGCATCTCTAATTTTATTGCAGGAAGGTACGCCAAATAGTTTAATCATATATAAAGTTCCAATTAAAATAATGTAAAACGTTCACTTTTGAAGTTAGAATCATTCGATTCAAAAATAATCTGCATCCACATTCTTTATTTAAATTATTAAAAGCTGTAAATACAGGTATATTGATTAGAATATAAATAATTTTTATTTCAATAAAAACAATTGAGCAGCGGAAATCAAGTTAGTTTTAGATTAATTCAATATTAGCATCTTACAATAATTTAGTCTGCTCTTTAAATTTAAAACCATTTTCCTCTAATTCTTTAAGGACGGGTTTATAAATTATTGGATTAGTAGGAATATGACACCCGGTTAAAGGAAGTTTATTCTGCATTAGTAATTTCGCCACTATCGCAGCCGGTAAGCCAACTGATTTTGCCATCGAGGAAAAACCGGCTTTTTCACCATAATTTATCATTGTAGAGAGTATTTGTTCTTTTTTATTGTTTTCATATTCAGCAATCAATTTGTGCTGGAGAACGACCATATCACAGGCATTTGCATTGAGAGCTAATTTTTTCCCGATAAGTTGAGTTAATACTTCTGCTGATGTTTCAAGTTTTCCTCCAATTTTTTCATCAGAGAATAAACCCAACCACTCTAATTTTTCTATAATATTTCCCGTAGGATTAATATTTAAATAACTGGCTACTTGATGCTTTAAATCACCAGCACCTACTTCGGGTGGCAAGAACATTTCTGTAAGTTCGGCATAGGTTCTATCCGATAAATTTGGAATGTATAAATTTTCATTTGGAAGTCCTAGGCGAATAATATGATACCATGTTTCACTCCAGCCAGGATACCTGAGGGTTCCGCGAATAACTGTATCAGCATTTTCAAATCCATACTGTTGCTGATAATAAAGTGAATCACGGTTTGGATATGCTTCCATTATGCCTAGTCCCGGAACTTGAACAGACCAGGTGTGTCGAAACACATTGTGGAATGGAATTAGAACGATTTTACCATTTTCCAGATACTGGGCTCCCTTTTCACCAGCCATTACAACATTACGTGGATTCCAGCTAATCACATATTTAAATGGATTGTCAATTGAATCAGGTGCTGGTAGACCACCCCCATAGGATTGAAATACTTTTATAGTGCCTCCTTTGCTACGAATGCGATTGACCAGTTGTGCGGCAGACATATGGTCAATCCCGGGATCCAGTCCGATTTCAGTTAATATGAGTACGCCTTTCTTCTTCGCTTCCCTGTCCTGTTCCCTTATACGTTTATCCTGATATGAAACTGAAATCATGTGTTTGCCATAGTAAACGCATACTAAGGCAATCATATGCTGAAATCGCGGAGCCAGTATGTTAATAACGATATCTGAATCTTTAATATATTTGTTTCGCAATTCAGTATCATTTATATCAAAATAAATGGCTTCAGCATTTGAATTATTAGTAATTCGACTTTCAGCTAATTTTTTATCGAAATATTCAATACAACTAATTTTATATGTTTAATATAATTATAACCTAAATATCCTATCAATTTTATAAAACTTTGTTCACAGAGTAACAAAATAATAAAGTATCCCAATATTTGCCGAAAATCTTATATGTAATCTTCATCCTGCAATTGGGGTATTTGAACAAGAATAATAAATTGAGGTGGGTTTGAAAAATATATTTAATAAAATTTCAGATTATAAAAAATCTTTGGGTAATACAAAGTTTTCATCGGATCATTCAGTTTTTAATGAATATGAACATATCCCCATGGAAATAGCTATTTACAACGTACAGGGTGAATATTTATATATGAACTATCAATATCTCCCTGACCCGGATGAAAAAGCGTTACTTATTGGTAAATCCGATCGGGATTTCTGTCAACTAAAAGGTATAGGTATTGAATGTGCCTTGGAACGTAAACTATTTTTTCATGAAGCGATTGAAAAAAAGAAAACTGTTCAATTTACAGAAAAATTAAATTATACTGAAAAAGGTAAAATATTATACTTTAAGCGTATCTTTAAACCGGTTCTTTCCAAAGACGGTAAAGAAGTCCTTTACGTTATTTTATTTGGAAGTAATTTAACCGCGATCATTCTAGCCCAGAAAGAGCTAAAATATCTTGCATACTTTGACAAAGTCACTGGACTGAAGAATCGTGACGCATTTTATCAGGAACTGGATCGCATAATTATGGAATCAGCACGCACCGATCCCCAGCGTATGGTTGCTGTCTTATTTTGCGGTCTTGATAATTTTAAAATGGTGAATGATTCACTGGGACATGCTGTCGGTGATCTTGTATTGAAGGATGTAGCCGAGCGTATGAACCGGATGTTACGAGCCACAGATTATATGTTTCGGTTAGGCGGTGATGAGTTCACTATTATCATTCAAAATATTAAAAATGAATACGATGCAGGACAGGTTGCGGAAAAATTAATTCAGGAATTTGATCAGCCCTTTGTTATTGGAACTCATGAGATTAATTATCTTTCACTCAGTGTGGGCGTGGTTATTTTCCCAAGAGACGGTAAATCCAGTGAAGAACTGGTGCGCAATGCTGATGCTGCCATGTATAATGTTAAGAATCGTGAGAAGAATGATTTTCAATTCTTTTCAGAAGAAATGACCCAGCTGACAAATGATCGTCTTAAGATCGTTCGCAATTTAAGATCCCTTATCAATAGAAAAGATTATGAAAATCAATTTAAGTTATTTTATCAGCCGATTATTGAAAAAGAAACGGATGGAGGCTATCGCATTGCCGGATCCGAAGCCCTAATTCGCTGGACTAATCCTGAATTAGGATCTGTTTCCCCTGATCATTTTATTCCGATTGCTGAAGAGAGTAATTTAATTAACCAATTTGGTTCATGGATTCTTGAGAAATCAATTAACGATTTTATTTATATGACAGAAAAACATAAACAGGACCTTTATGTATCTGTTAATCTATCGGCTAAGCAACTGCGCTCTTCACAAACAGTCAAAACTATTGATCAATTGATTAAACATACCGGAATAGACCCACAGCACCTGCAACTGGAAATTACCGAAACCAGTTATATGGATGATGAAAGTAATACCATTGATAATATGAATGCTCTGACTGATCTTGGATGCAATTTTGCCATTGATGATTTTGGCGTTGGTTTTGCATCACTTGTCTATTTGCAAAAAATTCCAGCAAAATCTATAAAAATTGACCGTTCTTTTATTAATTGTATTGGTGATGATACCAAAAATAAAGAACTGGTCAAATCAATCATCCAAATCGGGCAAAATTTAAACAAAGATGTTATTGCAGAGGGGGTCGAAGATCTTAATCATTTGAGTTTTCTTGAAGACAATTGTTGCAAAAAGTTTCAGGGTTATCTATTCAGTAAACCAGTGGCATTGGATCAGTTTGAAACCTATTTATCAAATCATAATATGATAATGCCTATAAGTAGATCCGCAGATGATTGTCAGGAAAACTAATTATCATTGAATAAAAGCTTCATTATAAAAAATAATTTGACATGAATCTTACATGGATTTATATTTCCTCAGAAAAATGAATAAATATTTATGAAATTAAATATAATTACAAAGCATCACAATCACCATCATCATAATAGAGTACACATATTAGCCGTGGAACTGGGTAATTAGCCGGTTAAGTGAAAAAACACTTCACCTATTAAAAGAATGTGGTGTCAATTTTGAGAATGGTGGTAAAGATAAATTGAAAACGCATGCCAGCAACTTTCCATTAACCATCCTGTTTCTGCGTGATGACGATATTCCGGAATGTGTTGATGATAAAATTGCTGATGTAGGGATTGTTGGTGAAAATATAGTAATGGAAAAAGGCAAATCATTAACCATTGCAGAACGTTTGGGGTTTGCCAAATGCCGTTTAAGCATTGCTGTTCCCAAGGCAATGGAGTATAAAAATTCACAAAGCCTGAGCGGTTTAAAAATTGCCACCTCTTATCCATCTATTTTGAAATCCTTTTTAATTAAAAATAAAATAAAAGCTGAAATTCACGAGATTAATGGCTCAGTGGAGATCGCTCCGAGTATAGGTTTAGCTGATGTTATATTTGATATTGTCAGTACCGGTAGTACGCTTTTAAGCAATGGTCTAAAAGAAATTGAAACTATCGTTAAGTCTGAAGCTGTGCTGGTAACTCAAACCGATTTAGTTTTAGA
>JARRPN010000117.1:6964-13058 GCA_037382875.1 Calditrichaceae bacterium
TGATAAAATTGATGAGATTTGTTCTGTTCTACCCGGTATGAAGAGTCCGACCATTATGCCCTTAGCCATGGAAAATTGGAGTTCTGTACATTCAGTAATTCGTGAAGATGATTTCTGGGAAAATATTGAAAACTTGAAAAATAAAGGGGCACAGGGTATACTTGTCATCCCGATTGAAAAAATGATTCTTTAAGAGGAAATCTTATGCAGATTATAGAACATCCTGAAAGAGCAAAATGGCCGGAAATGCTGAGACGTCCGGTTATGAAAATGGATTATATATATGGCATCGTTCGTCCCATTCTGGCAGATATAAAGAAAAATGGTGATTCAGCTGTAAAAAAATATATAAAAAAATTTGATGGAGAAATCAAATGTGATAAAAAGGTTGAAAAAAGTGAGATACTGGATTCACAGAATCAGTTGAGTGATCAATTAAAAAGTGCTATTCATCTGGCAGCAAGTAATATTAAAAAATTTCATCAGGCCCAGCTCAGAACATCAAGAAAAATTGAAACCTGGCCGGGAGTCACTTGCTGGCGAAAGCAATTGCCTATTGAAAAAGTTGGATTGTATATACCGGGAGGTACTGCGCCATTATTCTCAACCCTATTGATGCTGGGAATTCCTGCTCAGATTGCTGGCTGTAAAGAAATCATTTTGTGCACACCTGCTGATAAAAATGGACAAATTCACCCGGCTGTATTATATGCGGCTGAGGTTGTTGGTCTGGAAAAAATATATAAAATCGGTGGTGCGCAGGCTATTGCAGCGATGGCTTACGGAACGGAAACTATTTCCAGAGTCTATAAAATCTTTGGTCCGGGTAATCAGTATGTTACTTCTGCAAAACAGCTGATCACTTTGGATGGGATTGCTATTGATATGCCGGCCGGTCCATCGGAAGTTTTGATTTTGGCTGATGATACAGCAGAACCAGAATTTATAGCATCGGATCTGCTTTCCCAGGCGGAGCACGGTGCCGATAGCCAGGTGATACTGGTTAGCAATTCAATGAAACTAATCGAGAATGTACAAAAATCAATTGATAACCAGTTGAAATCATTATTGCGTAAAGACATAGCCGAACAATCACTCAAGAATTCCAAAGCTTTCTTGATTTACGATCTGGAAGATGCCATGGATTTGATTAATACCTATGCACCTGAACATTTAATTTTGAATGTTCAAAGTGTAAATCCGGCTATAAAAAAAGTAAAAAATGTTGGGTCGGTTTTCATCGGTCCCTATACACCTGAATCTGCCGGCGATTATGCCTCAGGAACGAATCATACACTGCCGACAAATGGATATGCCTTAAATTACAGCGGGGTATCTCTGGATAGTTTTATGAAACAGGTTACCTTTCAACAAATCGATAAAAAAGGGCTTAAAGAGATAGGCTGGGCTATTGAAGAAATGGCAGCAACGGAAACTTTAACCGCTCATAAAAATGCTGTGTCAATCCGATTAGCAAAAATCGAAAGAGAAAACGAGAATGATTAATCTTGAGTCTTTGGTCCGCGAAAATATCCGCAATCTGAAACCCTATTCTTCAGCCCGCGATGAATTCAAGGGTAAGGCCGATATTTTTTTGGATGCCAATGAAAATGCCCTTGGCTCACCGATTCAAAGTCAGTGGAATCGTTATCCTGATCCAAGGCAGACTGAATTAAAAAAAGCTATTGGTAAATTGAAAGATGTTAATGTAGATAAATTATTTCTTGGAAACGGAAGTGATGAAGCCATCGATTTACTGATCCGGGCCTTTTGTGAACCGGGCCGTGATCAAATTATGATTATGCCCCCTACTTATGGTATGTATCAGGTCTGTGCTGATATCAATAATGTTGGGATTATCAGCTGTCCGTTGACAACCGATTTTAATCTTGACATAAAAGAAATATTAAGCACTCTAACTAATTCAGTAAAAATGCTGTTTATTTGTTCGCCGAATAATCCCACAGCAAATGCGATGAGACAATCAGATATCGAGCAGCTTCTTCAAAATACAAACGCAATTGTTGTAGTGGATGAAGCCTATATTGATTTTTCAAGTAAGCCAAGTTTGCTTCTTCTCCAGGATAAATATAAAAACCTGGTCATTCTTCAGACATTTTCCAAAGCGTGGGGATTGGCTTCATTGAGACTCGGTATGGCATTCGCTGATCCATATATTATTCATATTCTAACCAATATCAAACCACCGTATAACATTAGCGGTCTGACACAGAAAATGGCTCTGGATGCTATAAATAATCTGGAATTAAAAAATAAAATGGTAGCTACTTTGCTTGAACAGAGAAAATATATAATGAACAATCTGAAACAGCTAAATATGGTTGATCAGGTTTTTCCTTCCGACACAAATTTTGTATTGACACGATTAAAAAATTCAAAATCTGTATTTGAACAGTTGATTCGATCCGGGATTATTGTACGTGATCGCAGTAAAGCTTTGCATTGTGAAAACTGTCTGCGATTTACGGTGGGAACCGAATCCGAAAATAAAAAATTGGTAGAGAAATTAAAAAGTATGGATACATAAATATGAAAAAAGTATTATTTATTGATCGTGATGGCACCATACTAAAGGAACCGGAAGATGAGCAGGTTGATTCTTTTGAAAAAATGGAATTTCTTCCGGGAGCAATCAGCAATCTGAAGAAAATTGCTGGGGAACTGGATTTTGAACTAGTCATTGTAACCAATCAGGATGGACTTGGAACCAAATCTTTTCCTGAAGATACATTCTGGCCTGTGCAGAATAAAATGCTGAGTATCCTATCCGGTGAAGGAATAACATTTAACGATATATTAATTGATCGGTCCTTTCCCGCAGATAACCTTCCAACACGAAAACCGGGCACAGGAATGCTTGAAAAATATATGAACGGAAAGTATGATCTGGAAAACTCGTATGTAATAGGTGACCGCAAGACAGACATTCAGCTTGCAAAGAATATGCAATGTAAATCAATACTAATCAACAAGAAGAAAGATAAAGAAGCGAATTTCACAACGGATAAATGGGATGAAATTTATACTTTTTTAAAATTTCCCCCACGCATCCAAACCGTTGAGAGAACTACCAAAGAAACCTCTATTCAGATGGAAATCAATTTGGATGGTCAGGGAAAATCAAAAGTCAAATCAGGCATTGGATTTTTTGACCATATGCTGGAGTTATTCGCCAAGCATTCAGGTTGTGACTTAACTGTTAAGATAAAAGGTGATCTGCATGTGGATGAGCATCATATGGTTGAAGATACCGCTATTGTTTTGGGCCAGGCCATCAATAAGGCCTTGGGTGATAAGCGTGGTATTGAACGATATGGTTTCGTACTTCCCATGGATGAATCCCTTGCACTGGTAGCGATCGATTTTTCGGGCCGGAGCGAATTTGTTTGGAAAGCTAAATTCAAACGGGAAAAAGTTGGAGAACTGCCTACGGAGTTGTTTTATCACTTCTTTAAATCGTTCTCTGACAGCGCCCGCTGCAATCTGCATATTAGAGTCAAAGGCAAAAATGAGCATCATAAAATTGAAGCTATTTTTAAAGCCTTTGCTCGCGCTATCAGAATGGCCATACAACGTGATCCAAGAAATAACGATATTCCCAGTTCAAAGGGTGTAATATGAAAATTGTTATAATTAAATACAATGCAGGTAATATTCATTCTGTCAGGCTAGCTCTTCAGCGTGAAGGTATTGAACCTTTAGTCACGGATGATACTGATCAGATCCGCAATGCTGATAAGGTAATTTTCCCCGGGGTTGGAGAAGCTAGCACAGCCATGGACTACTTAAAGCAAAAAGGTCTTGATAAAATTATTACCAATCTGAACCAGCCATTCCTGGGAATTTGCCTTGGACTACAGCTTATGTGTGCTTATTCGGAAGAGAATGACACCCCCTGTCTGCGTGTATTTGATAATCAGGTTAAAAAATTTCCACCCAAAAATAAAGTGCCCCATATGGGCTGGAATACAATCAGTAATTTAAGTAACAGGATATTCAAAGGCATTGAGAATGAATCCTATGTTTATTTCGTACATAGTTATTATGCTGAAATGAGTGACGCCATGATTGCACAGACTGAATATATTCTACCATACGCATCAGCTTTACAAAAAGAGAATTATTATGCCCTGCAGTTCCACCCGGAAAAGAGCGGAAAAGTCGGCGCACAAATACTGAGGAATTTTTTAGACTTATGATTACTATTATTCCGGCTATCGATGTCATCGATGGAAAATGCGTCCGTTTGACAAAAGGCGATTACGATACGAAAAAAATCTATAATGATGATCCGCTGGAAGTGGCCAGAATGTTTGAAAAAGCTGGCATTAAGCATCTGCATATGGTTGATCTGGATGGGGCGAAACAAAAACATATTGTCAACAGCTCTACTCTGGATCGGATTGTAAGAGGAACTAATTTGCAAATTGATTTTGGTGGTGGATTAAAATCGGATGAAGATCTAGAAATCGCTTTTAGCTGCGGTGCACAACAAATTACAGCTGGCAGTATTGCTGTAAAAAATATAAGGCAGGTTGTCCAATGGCTGGAGAAGTATGGCGGTGATAAAATTATTCTCGGCGCCGATGTCAATAATGAAAAGATTGCCGTATCCGGCTGGCAGGAACAAACGGAAATAGACTTATTTGATTTTTTAAAAGATTACATTGGATTCGGAATTAGAACTATAATTTGTACTGATATTGCCAAAGACGGTATGCTTACCGGTCCATCATTCGATTTGTATAAAAAAATTCAGGATAAATTTCCCAAATTAGAAATAATTGCCAGCGGCGGGATCAGCAAAATTGAAGATGTCCAAAGATTAAATGAAATGAAAATTAATGGAGTAATTATTGGTAAAGCGATTTATGAACACAAGATCAGTTTAAAGGAGTTGGGACCGTTTTTATGTTAACAAAAAGAATAATACCCTGCCTTGATATCCGTGATGGTGAGACGGTTAAAGGTGTCAATTTTGTGAATATCCGAAGCGCCGGTGATCCGGTTGCTCTGGGGAAAGCTTATGCGGAGCAGGGTGCTGATGAATTGGTCTTTCTAGATATTACAGCTACGGTTGAAGAACGCTCAACTTTTGTGGAACTGGTTAAAGATATTGCTTTGAATGTGAATATCCCCTTTACAGTGGGTGGCGGAGTAAGCACGGAAAATCACGTCAGTAGTTTGCTGGATGCCGGAGCGGATAAAATTACCATTAATTCAGCAGCAGTTAAAGAACCCGGATTGATTGATCGATTAGCAAAAAATTTTGGTAGTCAATGTGTCGTACTAGCTATTGATACTAAATTCGCTGATGATGAATGGACCGTATATGTCCATGGAGGACGTAAACCCACCGGAATTAATACGATTAAATGGGCAAAGGAAGCAGTTGACCGCGGTGCCGGGGAAATTTTACTAACCTCCATGAATCACGATGGTACAAAAAACGGATTTGCACTGGATATTACAAGCACTTTATCGGAAGCACTGCCTATCCCTGTGATTGCATCAGGCGGTGCCGGTACCAGTGATCATTTTGTCGATGTATTCACGGAAGGAAAAGCAGATGCAGCTTTAGCGGCGAGTATATTTCATTTTGGTGAGATTCCGATTCCAACATTAAAAAAATATTTATATGAACATAATATAACGGTGCGATTATGAAAATCGATTTCAATAAAATGAATGGACTAGTTCCGGCGGTAGTGCAGGACGCACTGACCAATAAAGTACTAATGCTCGGTTTTATGAATGAAGAAGCCTATCAGAAAACCCTAAAAACCAAAAAGGTTACTTTTTATAGCCGCAGCCGCAATACTCTCTGGACTAAGGGAGAAACTTCAGGCAATTTCTTAAATTTAGTCGGTATATCTGTTGATTGCGATTCTGATACATTGTTAGTAAAAGCCAATCCAACCGGACCGGTTTGTCATACTGGAAAGGATACCTGTTTTGATGAAATCAATAAAGGCAGTTTAGAATTTTTAAACCGGCTTGATGTACTGATTGCTGAACGCAAACAAAAAATGCCGGAAAATTCTTATACCACAAAACTGTTCAAAGATGGTAT
>JARRPN010000117.1:13100-16082 GCA_037382875.1 Calditrichaceae bacterium
AAAAAATTAGCCAGAAAGTTGGTGAAGAAGCCACTGAAGTAGTAATCGATGCCATGGCCAAAGATAAACCGCGTTTGTTAGAAGAATCCGCTGATTTAATCTATCATTTATTAGTAATGCTTAATTATTTTGATTTAAAATTTGAAGAAGTAGTAGAAGTGTTAGAATCACGGCATAAATAAAAAAACCAATTTATGACGTAAAGCATATAATTATATGCCCTTACAAATTTTATCATGTTGCCTTTCTTGTCCAATATGGCACTAATAACGAAGCAGAAAAAATACAAATAAATACAAAAATAACCGCAGGCAAAGCCACCTGTTCATTAAAATGTTTTAAAGCCAACACACTCCCCAATCCGGCATTCTGCATACCAATCTCGATGGATAATGCCCGTCTTTTTAATAAATCAAAATTAGAAATTTTTCCAACAGAATAACCCAGTATCAATCCCAGGATATTGAGTAAAATCGCAGCTAAAAATATATTGAAATTAAGTGACGGTAAATAATCATGATTACCGGCAATCACTACTGAACAAATAAATACAATAAAGGTTGTTGAAAGAGCAGGAAACACCTGGCTGACCGATTCCACTTTATCTTTAAAATAGTGATTGATTACAATACCAATTAGTAACGGAACAACGACCATCCACATCACACTTATAAACATATCTATTGCAGGGATTTCAAATAATTGATGAGCCAGCAACAAAGTGAGTGCAGGTGTAAGAATTGGTGATAATAAAGTTGAAGCAGTTGTAAGGGAAACCGAATAGGCTACATCTGCTCCTGCCAGATAACTTAAAACATTGCTTGCCATCGCTCCCGGTGCAGAACCGGTAAGCACCAATCCCAGAGTAAATTCATCAGAAAAAGAAAATAAATAAGCAACAATAACAGCCAAACCGGGCATGATACTAAACTGGGCAACAACTCCAATCAGTACAACCTTAATATTTTTAAAAATATTGATAAAATCTTCTACCTTTAATACCATGCCTATGCCGAACATGGTAAGAGCAAAGAAGTATTCCATATAATTTTTCAATGGTACTATGATTTCCGGATAGAAATAAGCGATCAACCCACCAATAATAACCCAGATGACGAATAATTTATTATAAAGAATTAGGATTCTTTTAAACATGAAATAAAGATAAATATTATCATGATTTGATGCGAAAGTTTTTTAATGAATCATATATTTAATATATGAAGTGAATTTGATTGGATAATAACTTATATTATAATAGAATTTAAAATTGATATTAAAATCGGGAGATCATAATGAAATTAAAAAGCATTCTAATAGTATTAGCTTTAACCCCTCTTTTTGTTTGTGCTCAAAATAAAATGAATAAACTTGTAATATATGCTGACTCGGGTAAATATACGATCAGTAAACACATATACGGCCAGTTTAGTGAACATTTAGGTCGTGGTATTTATGAAGGCCTTTGGGTTGGTGAAGATAGTGATATTCCCAATACACGAGGTATTCGTAATGATGTGTTGAAAGCTCTGAAGAAGATACATGTTCCAAACTTGCGCTGGCCTGGTGGTTGTTTTGCCGATGAGTATCACTGGATGGAAGGAATCGGGGATCCAGCGAAACGGCCAAAAATGATCAATACCCATTGGGGTGGTGTTGTAGAAGACAATAGTTTTGGAACGCATCAGTTTCTTGATTTGTGTGAAATGCTGGGCGCTGAACCCTATATCACAGGGAATGTGGGCAGTGGTACGGTTGAGGAAATGGCTGATTGGGTAGAATACCTGACTTTTGATGGCACCAGTCCGATGTCAGATTTACGACGCAAGAATGGACATGATAAACCATGGAAAATAAAATATTGGGGTGTTGGTAACGAAAGCTGGGGTTGTGGTGGCAATATGCGACCTGAATATTACGCCGATCTTTATAATCGATTTGCCACCTATTGCCGGGACTATAGTGGCAACAAATTGTATCGGATTGCAGGTGGATCGTATCATGATGATTATAATTGGACGGAAGTTCTTCTCAAAATTGTTAAACATAATCTGATGGATGGTATTTCCATGCATTTCTATACAATCAACAGGGATTGGAATGATAAAGCTTCAGCTACTGAATTTGATGAAGCAGGTTATTTTCTGGTTGTCAATAAAGCAACGGGAATGGATAAATATATAGCCGGACATACTAAACTGCTGGATAAATACGATCCTCAAAATACCATAAGTCTTATACTGGATGAATGGGGTGCCTGGCATGCCGAGGAACCTGGCACAAAAATAGGATTTTTATATCAGCAGAATACACTTCGTGATGCTATGGTTGCCGCATTACATTTTAATATCTTTCATAAACATTGTCGCCGTGTACATATGACTAATATTGCCCAGATGGTAAACGTATTACAGGCACTCATTTTGACAGATAAAGAAAAGATGATTCTGACCCCAACTTATCATGTATTTGATATGTACCAGGATAACATGGATGCAACTTACTTACCGAGTGAATTGACCAGTGAAGATTATGTAGTTGGTGGTGAAAAAATGGAAGCTCTGAGCGCATCCAGTTCATTGACAAAGGATGGAAAAATCATTATTAATCTGGTAAATGTACATGCTTCAAAAACAATGGATTTAAATTGTGAACTAAAAGGAATTAAACCTAATAAAGTAGCAGGTAAAATTTTAACAGCGGAAAAAATAAATTCATATAACAGTTTTGACAATCCGGATAATGTCATCCTTAATTCCTTTAAAGATTTTAAAATTAAAAACGACAATATTGTCGTTAAAATGCCGGCAAAATCAATTGTCGTCTTAAAGGTTGAAAAATAATAATGTTTGGATTCTGTAATAAAACTTAAAAGACTGATCATTTCCTGATCAGTCTTTTTTTATTTAATATAATTATTATTGGGAATTTTATCGTATCCTACCCGCCAAATGTTTACTATCAGCACTTGTCTTATTAACC
>JARRPN010000118.1:0-6914 GCA_037382875.1 Calditrichaceae bacterium
CAACAATGCCGGGCAGATTCTGTTGGCATATCAGGAAGATATTTCCAAACTCACTGTTGATACATCAGGCGTTTATTTAAAAGTACCGAATAAACCGTTCGTGCCGGACAAAGGAGAAGACTTGGAAATCGAATATAGTGTGGATACGGGAAATTCACACATAACTTTGAGAATATTTGATCTGGCAGGCCGGTTGGTAACTACTTTGTTCGACGGTACAGTGACCATCGTCCATCAACCTTGGGATGGTCGTAATACGCTTGGCGAGCTGGTACCGGTTGGTACTTATATCTGCCACCTGGAAGTGGTCAACGAAGATACAGGAAAGCGAACTGAAAAAGTAGCGCCTATTGTTGTAGGAACGGTTTTGAAATAGCTAAAGTATGAAAGCGTTGATAAGTGCCTAAAATGCGCTAAAATTGGAATATCAAATGTTTCTTAACTTTAGTCATTTTAGCTCACTTTAGCGCACTTTGAAACTATCAATAATTTTGAGGAACGAAATGCGACTTATCTTTTTAATAATGATCCTAATCCTATTAATGGGCATTGTCCATGCTGGTGTGTTTGATGACCGCTATCCTTCCGCCCGGGCCACCGCCATGAGCAATGCCTATGTTGCTGTTGCTAACGATGTCTGGGCTGGTTATTCCAATCCGGCAGGTCTGGCAGGTCTTAGGCAGTATGAATTTGGTTTTGCTATCCAGCGTCCCTATAATATGAAATTTTTTCGCAATGGATTTTTAGGCGTTTCGATTCCTTTGCCCCAGAAGTATGGTACAGTTGGATTATTAGCAGAAACTTTCTATGTGGATTATAACGGCAATCAGCTTTCAGTAGAAAATACAATAGGTTTATCACATGGTTTTTACCTTCTCAATGATATTCATTCTTCACTTTCGATAGGCTACAATCTGAAATATTATTATTGGGATCTAGGTGAAAGCGTTGGGGGATTGGAACTGGGCTCTGCGGGCACCTTTGGTGTTGATTTAGGTTTACAGGCATCCATTTATCGGCGAACACAGGTTGGCGTTTATGTATATAATATAAACGGACCAACCATTGGTTCTGAGGTGGCTCATGATCTTCCGAAACGGATTGTTATCGGTGCTGCCTATAAACCATATACAGGTTTGACTACGTCTCTGGCCATCGAAAAAAATATTGGTTTTGATACTCAGGTTATGGGCGGATTTGAATTTTTCCTTGTTGACTGGCTGGCTATTCGTGCTGGAGCGAGCACCAATCCAAGTCGTTTTTCAGCAGGATTCGGACTTCAATACAGTGGATTTCGACTTGACTACTCTTTTCAGACCCATGATGTTCTTTCCGAGACGCATAAATTTGGATTTATCTATCGGTTAGGAGGTTAATCCGGTGATGGATTCAGAAAAAGGTTTAGGATATAAATTGAATCAGTTTTTATTTAATTGGTTTTTATTGGTATTGCTAGTAGCTGGTATCACTGCAGTGTTTGCTCAAACCGATACAACCGGCTATTACTCTTATGAAAATCAGCTGGATATTAATAACGCTGAATTGGAGGATATTGCTCAACTACCGGTCTCGCAGGATATTGCTGAAGCTTTATATGATCGTGTTACTTACAGAGGTGCATTTCAAAATATTTACCAGTTGCGGGAAGTTGAAGGTATTGATCAGAAATTATTGAATAAATTAAAACCACTTATTCGTATTGAACCTTATCGGAAATTAAGCGCTACACAGGAAAAAATTGAACAAATTTATTACCGGCTGGATCGTTGGAGTTCCAACGAAGGTGTCAACGATGCTTTTATCGATCTATGGATTGAGAAAGCACTTGATCCTATGAATGTGAATACTGTTCGTTATGATGAATTGATGAATCTTCAAAATGTATCGCCGGTGGATGTGGTATCTATTATTCATCACCGTGAGGATGCCGGAGAAATCAGAAATACTCGTGATCTGAGGGGAGTGCCCGGTTTATCGTATTACGGTTATTCCAACGCCCGTAATTTTTTGGATTATACAGATCCAGAAGTAACCGGAGTGCCATTTCATGGCCATTTTACAATGCGGCTGGATAACACACCGTTTATGACTGAAGAAGGAGAAGCATCCGGTGAAGCTATGCAGCAAGAAAATATTTATCCCACTGGTACAAGAACATCAAATGACTATAACGCACTGCCGAACATGTATTACAAAACAAGATTCTCAGTTGCCAATTATTATAAATTCGGATTCTCTTACACCCGCTATCTTAATGAACCGGATGTATATCTAAACGAAAACAGCTCATTTAAGATACCGGATATGAAGTTTTTTGCCGGTCTGGAAAATCTACAGTTTGGGGATTTTCAGCTTCGTAAACTCTATGTGGGCAATTACAGCGCCACTTTTGGACAAGGTGTTATTATGGAAAACACAGATTTCTTTACACCGAGAAAGTCCGGATACGGTTTCCGTAAGCGTTTTAACGGTATCACCGGTGATAATTCCAGAACCCGCGAATTCAGTTTAAGAGGTATTGCGACTGAAATGGCCTGGAAAAATATCAGTGCTACGGTGTTCGGGTCCTATACAGATCGTGATGCTATTTTAAACCGGACGGTTGAAGATTCTTCGTTGGGTCGCAGTTTCAACCAATTCATTATTCTGGATCAACGATTTAAATATGCCCTTGATGATGGTGTACGTAGAGATTCTTCTCTTAGTTGGCTAAATTCAGTGAAAGAGCTTACCTATGGTTCTCATTTTCAGTATGATTTTATGCCCGGCACCTGGCTGGGTTTAACCTATTATGAAAGTGCGTATGACCGGTACTTAAACCCGGATCCGGAAGAAATCACAGCGGATACCGAATGGCAAAATCGCCAGGTAACAGCCGATACGGAAATCAAACAAGCTTATGGCGGTCCTGTTTCCAGGGGAGAAAATCCATTCTGGGATGATGCGATTTCTTTCCGCCGCATTTATGGATTTGATTTCCAAACGGTTATTAAAAATGTGGCAATTCAGGGCGAATGGGGTGAGCTGGATAAGGGCGGCAGTGTTTTTAAAATGGGTGATGATCCCAAAGCACTGGTTCTTTCAGCTTATGTTCAATTCCCAAGTTTGAATATTTTAGCTTTATATCGCAATTACGATCTGGGTTATGATAACCCGTTCCAACGTTCCTTCTCTAATTATCGCCGATTTAAAGGAACTATATTCGAAGATTATTATTATTTGCAATCATCACTCTATGGCCAGCTTTATGCTAACGCGGCCCAGCCCCAGGCAGAGGAAGGTTACTACTTGAATACCTACTATCAGATGACCCGGCAAATCACTATGCGCATGGAATATGATAACTGGTATCGTAAGGCAGATCGAGCTGAGCATTATCGTCTGGTTGGAACTGTTGATTATCGACCGATTTTCCCTGTAAGAATTCAATTGCGTCAAAAATGGCAGGCCAGAGAAGAACAGAATGACGTTACCTTGAATTACTATAAAAATTTGGAATTCAGAGGTCGTCTAAGAATGCGCTTATCGGGATATGATGATTTAAGCCTGATGTATGTAAACACCAAGTTGATCGTTCATCCGCGTCCACGGGTTTTTGGCGATATGACCGTAAATGGGGAGGCGATTGCGGCTACATTTGTACATAATTTTAATCCAGGCTTAAAATTAAGTGGAATGCTTGCTTATTATAAGGGATTTTTCTGGAATTTTGAAGATACTCAATTTACAGTTTTGGAAAGCACGCGTGGTGCCCTTAGGTACTGGTTCTCAGTATATACCCGATTAAATCACTATCTCTCTTTGCGATTAAAATATACCGCTGAATTGAATAAGGCGATTAATTATATCAGATTTAATGATGTACGAGATGAAGATCCATCAAAACATTATGGGACCGACTGGAACCGGAAGAATGCGGATTTTTACTATCTTGAATTAAACTACAGTTTTTAAACGGAGATGTTGATGAAATATTTTTTCCTTTTAATTTTATTGTTCATAAGTGTAAATAGTTTTGCACAACAACTGGAGATGAATTTTAATCGAATGGATTATGGATTTGAAAATCAGTATCTAACAGCGCGTTCTTTGGGATTAGCAGGTGCTGGTATTGCCGGGGATGATGCTTATGCTTCTGTATCAATAAATCCTGCTCTGGTAGTGTATTCCGAAAGCTGGTTGAATATGAATGCAGGGCTATCGATTTATAAACTGGAAGAAGACCGTTCTTATCCTTACTATGATAATTTCGGTGGTTTTTTAGATTATGGGTCGTATGTGTTTAACAAATACTGGTATTCACAGTTTTATGGTATTATTACCACCCGGTTACCATTTGAGAGTTTGATGGGATTATCTTTTGCCACGGGTTTTATTCCCTTTCAGAGCTTTGATTATGATTACCTGGAAGAGGTACGAAGCGGAGATTACGGAGATGCTTTGCTTGGTTATAATCACCTGACCAGTGAGGGAATGTTGAATGCTATTCCATTTAATATTGCGTTTATACCGGTTAATGGCAAACTAATGGATAAACGATTGACTCTCGCTATCGGTGCCGGGATTAAAATCTTAACCGGATCGGTTGAATTGAATGAAAAAATAGAGGTGAAAACAGCGGGACTTTTTGATATTGTTAGGGAACTGGTTTATGAACGCGAGATAGATAATTTACCTGTCATACCGCAGGTAGGAATACAAATGAAATACGGTGATCGATTTTCCATTGGCAGCTCTCTACGATTACCCTATGATTTAGAGTTTAAAAATAAAGTATATCTCGCAAATTCATTAGAAGATACAAGTATGGTTGTTGATCAGAAACTCACTTATCCTATGCGCTTAAGTTTTGGCACAGAATATCGTTTCCAGAATATTCTTGAGGCTCGTATATTTACCGATTTCATTTACACCTTTTGGGAAGATTTTGAAGACAATCAAAAAGAAGATGTGAGTTTTGACAATACCTATAATATCCGGGCAGGAATTGAACATATTTTCTTTAATAAAGTACCATTTCGTGTAGGATTTGATTATGGTACGTTGAGAGAGAGTAAAGATTATTCACAAGCCCTGCTTTCAGCAGGAACGGGTTTAATTGTAAATAATGTAAAAGTCGATATGGCTGTGGGTATTTCCAGTATAGCCTATAAACAGCAAGATATGTATGCGAACGAAAATTATGGTTATGAAAATGCGACGGATGCTGATCAGGTTCAATGGAATCATCTCTATGCCCGTATTGATGTCAATTATGCATTTTAAGATTGGTTTAATTTTATGAATAGATTTTTTCTTTTATTTTTTCTGGTTGGATTCTTTACCTTTGGGTTTGCAGCAGATAATGATAATTTAAACATTTATATCTGCTATACCAATGATGTTCATGGCGGGATTACAGAACAGGAAGCTGATTTTCTCAATCCCAATTTCCCACCTATGCTTGGTGGAGGCGCTTCAGCAGCTAATATAATTTTTGAGTATCGAAAAAAAGCCAAAGAAAATGGTGATATCTTCTTATTACTGGATGCAGGAGATATTTTTCAGGGCACACCGGTTGGCACTAAAACTGCCGGCAAAGCGGTGGTTGATTATATGAATCAGGTCGGTTATGATGCGGTAACTGCCGGTAATCATGATTTTGATCTGGGGAAAGAAGTATTTGTTAATCTTACCAAACAAGCCAAATTTCCCATTCTCTCAGCTAATCTGGTTGATAAAAGTACTGATTCGACATTTTCATATATTAAGCCCTATGTAATTAAAAAAGAATCCGGATTAAAAATTGGAATTTTTGGCATCACAACGGAAGCAACCGAACAAATGAGTTTTCCGCAAAATATTGAAGGACTTAATTTTACTTCGGAATTACCGGCTACCCAACGTACCGTCGATGAATTACGTAAACAAGGCGTTGATTTAGTCATAGGACTTGTTCACCTGGGATTGCCTTATGATGCGGAAGAAGGTTATAAAGAATTAATGGAAGCCGATCGTCAGAATGTGGTTAAAGAAACTTATTTAAACGCTATGGAAATGGCTCATTACGTAAAAGGAATCGATATTCTTTTTGGCTGCTGCTGACTGAAGACGAATACTGGCCGAACCAGGAGATATATGCTTCCATTAAAGAAGTGCAAAATGAGGTTGAAAAGGGTTATGATGAAGTTATAGGTGTCACTGAATATCCGCTCACACGCGGACAGGGTGAAGCACCTATGCATAATTTAATTTGTGATGCTATGATTGATGCAACCAAAGCCGATTTTTCTTTCACAAATTTCGGTGGTATTCGCTCAGACTTAAAAGCCGGGCCTATCACACCCCGTGATGTTTTTAAAGTTCTACCCTTTGGAAATTCTCTGGTGGTTCTTCATTTAAAGGGTGATTTTCTGAAAGATTTAATCGAAGGTAAAATCGCTGGCAATCGCTCCGGTCTGGCTATCGGTGGAGGGCGAATAATCTATAACAGAGAATGGGAAGATGGTGACAAAATAGAAGTATTCAATATCGCCGGTAAACCGATTCAGAAAAATAAAGTATATAGAGTAGCTACAACAGATTATCTCGCCGAAGGAAATTCGGGTTTAAGTCAACTGGCGGATTTACCGCAATCAGAGGTGGATCAGACGGGGATTTTACTTCGGGATGCCGTAACACAGTATATTCAAAAAATGAGTCCGCTTAAAATTAAAAACCTCAGGCACTATATTGACCGCTGGACAACTTTAAGAAGTTTATATATCAAACATTAGGACTAGAGAAAATTATGGAATCAATATACTTTTTTGTACCAGTAATGATAATAGCGTTTTGGTTTGTGGTTAAGGGAGTTAATGTCAAGGATGACGTATTGTCTTAGGCCTTGGCATGTGCAAGGATTATAAGGCTTTTGTATTCCTAAGGGTCACAAG
>JARRPN010000119.1:0-18003 GCA_037382875.1 Calditrichaceae bacterium
AAAAATGCCGGAATTCAGATGATTGATGACAATCCCAGACAGGGTGCACATGATACCCGAATTGCATTTATCCATCCCCGATCCAGTGGCAGAGTATTAACTGAAATTTGCCAACATAAATAATCAGTTTAACCTTTTAACGCTAATTGGCACCTGTTTTGCTTTTATTATATATCCAAACCTGAATAAGGATATCAATGAAATTTCAATTAAAAATTTTATATTTATTCTGCCTGATTATTATAACATCGTTGAGCGCCAGTGAATCACCTAATATCGGCAACTTACAGGTGTTTCCACCAGATAATGCTTGGAACTGGGATATTTCCGGTTATGAGATTCACCCAAATTCGGACAATTTTATAGACAGTATTGGACCCAATACCAATCTTCACCCTGATTTTGGAGCCTACTGGCAGGGGACGCCAATTGGAATCCCTTATATAGTTGTGGATGGTTCGCAGCCATTAATCGACATCGAATATACGGCTTATGGCAATGAAAGTGATCCCGGTCCCTTTCCGATTCCCTTGGATGCCCCGATTGAGGGCGGGCCAAATTCAAGTGGGGACCGGCATGTGATTGCATTAGATACGACAAACGCCATGCTTTATGAGATTTACAGCTCGTATCCGGCTGATGATCATTGGGAAGCCCGCTTGGGCGCTAAATATGATTTAACCAGCAATGCTTTGCGGACAGAAGGATGGACTTCAGCCGACGCAGCCGGGTTGCCAATTTTTCCGGGACTGGTCCGGTATGAAGAAGTTTATATTAAGAAAGAGATTAATCACGCCCTACGATTTACGGTTAGTAAAACAAGGAATGAATATATATATCCGGCAAGACATTTTGCCAGCTCATCTAATAATTCTAATTATCCCCCTATGGGTCTGCGTTTTCGATTAAAAGCGGATTTTGACATTTCTGGTTTTTCAGAGCCAATTCAGGTGATTTTGACTGCATTGAAGAAATATGGAATGATCGTTGCCGATAATGGCAGCGATTGGTATATCAGCGGTGCACCGGATGACCGCTGGGATAACGATATTTTAGGTGAATTGAAATCCATTGACGGATATAATTTTGAGGCCATAAAAACCGTTGATGAAGAAGGTAATCCGATTTTTCCAACCACTTCTATGATTGATAAAAAACCGGTTTATAACTATGAAATTGATATTACCAATTATCCCAATCCCTTCAATCCAAAAACAACCATTTTATATACTGTAGGGGCACATCGCGATGTGCCCTTACGAAAGATAGATCTATCCATTTACAATATCCTGGGGCAAAAGATCGTTACTCTCATTTCAAAATATCAAACAGCAGGTACCTATACCATTCAATGGAATGCAAATGGACTCCCCAGCGGAATTTATCTGTGCAGGTTGTCGATCAATGAAAGAAAGCTGAAAACCAGAAAACTTATGCTTCTTGAGTAGTCATAATTTTGAATTAATAGCCAATAAACAGCAGTTTTATTTTTACTCTATTTTTACTAAGTTTACCTTCAATTCGCAATCACAATCAGATTTGGAGATAGATCATGCTAAAGTATTTAATATATTTAAGTATTTTTATTCTAATTATAATCCAAGCTTGCACTCCAGGTATAGAATCCGAAATTGATGATATGGTTAAAATGTATACGGATAAAAATATGTTTTCCGGTGTTGTTCTTTACGCTAAAGATAGCATGATAGTTTATAATAAGGCATTTGGATTAGCTAATCATGAAGATTCCATAAATAACACTATAGAAACCAGATTTAATATAGGCTCTCTTAACAAAGATTTCACTTATGTCTTAATACTACAGTTATTATCTGAAGACTCTCTTAAGCTCGATGATACAATTGGACAATATATTGATGATTTTGATGATAAGATATCAAATAAGGTTACTATCAGGCATATTCTTCGACATGCAAGCGGTTTTGGTGATTATGGAATGCATCCGGACTATCAAAAAAATCGTAAAAATTTCAAAACTGTCGACGATATTTTAAAACTAATCATTTCGGAACCACTTCTTTTCAATCCCGGATCAGAACGTTATTATTCGAACAGTGGTTTTATTGTCCTAGGAAAAATTATCGAAAATATTACCCATAAACCTTATGAAGATGTCCTACAACAAAGAATATTTAATCCGTTGGATATGAAAAATACATATTATTCTCATTTAGACACTTTAACAAACAAAGCGACAGGATATGTAAAATCTGCAACTGGTAAACTTAGTAATACAATTCAAGTTGAAAATTATGCAACCCCTGCGGGAGGTTGTTATTCTACAACTAGTGATCTTTATAAATTTTATAATACCCTGGAAAATACAGATATTCTCTTAACCGATCCCTATAAAAAAATAATGTATGTATATGCTAACCCTGATATCAAACTTACCTGGGAAAAAATTATTTCAGATGAGACTATTTTTAATGCAAAAGCCGGTGGATTTGAGGGTTTTAATGCCATGGTAATCGAATGGATGGTAAATAAAGAAATAACCATAGTATTAGCGAATTATGATGAGCCAATTGCTGAAGAAGTCGGTGATGGTATATTCGCAATTATGAGGGATATAGAACCGGATAAACCAAAATTACCTGTTAAGCAATATGTATACAATCTATTAAAGATGCATGGTTATGACTATATTAGTATGCATTATGATTCCTTGATGAAATCACAGAATTATCAGTATGAAAATCCTTGGTTACTTAATCAAGTGGGCTATGATTTATTACATGAAAAATTATTCAAAGAAGCAATCCAAATTTTTAGACTTAATGTTCAACGCTATCCTAAACTAGCTAATCCATATGACAGTCTTGCCGAAGCTTATATGAAGGCTGGAGAGAATAAATTAGCTGTTGAAAATTATAGCAAATCTATTGAACTGGATTCTACTAATCAAAATGCGATACAGATAATAGCAAAATTGATGGAGCAGCAATAGTATCCAAATAATTATGGCTGAATATCATGACGTAATGTTTTAAATATGGGATTGAGAGCGATCGCCAATATTACAACCAGAACACACCCGATAAAATTAAACCACAGGAAGGGCATTTTTGTAAGGAAGAAACATAAAAGAACGACAATCTCAGCCAGGATAGCCGCGATGAATGTTGGTGTTCCTTTGACCCATTTGATATAAAAGGCTACTAAAAATATACCGAGGATGGTTCCGTAGAAGAGTGATCCTAAAATATTAACCGCTTCAATGAGTGAGCCTAATTTATTGGCAAACATGGCAAAACCAATCGCATAGACTCCCCAGAATATCGTTGCCATTTTTGAGATTAAAAGATAATGCCGGTCACTGCCCTCTTTTCTAAAAATCCGTTTATAAATATCAATAACCGATGTTGAAGCCAGCGCATTCAACTCAGCGGAAGTGGATGACATAGATGCAGATAAAATCGCGGCTAGTACTAGTCCTATTAATCCAACCGGTAAAAAAGAAATAACAAAATTCAGAAAAATATAATTGGTATCATTAGTATCCGCGCTGGGATTCGCCTTCTCAATAAGAGCTATTCCATCATTTCGAATCTCTTTAGCCTGATCATTGATTGTATTTAATTCTAGTTTCTGTTGTTTTATAGCTTTTTTATCTTTTTGATCAATCGCATTTAATAAATCTCTTATCTGAGATTGTTTTTTCTGATGGATTTCATCATACTGGATTTCAAGCGCTTCATATTGACCGGCGTACGGGCTGTTTTTAACATTGGCTTCCTCAACAGAATGCTTAAATCAAAGTTAAAATCAATCACATTAAGACGACCCATTTTGCCGGCAACATGATCGGCATCTATTGCAGATATGTCATCCGGTAGTAATCGATAAATCATAAAAAAAGCCATGATCATTCCAAATGAAATGACGACCATTTGCTGCATGTGGGTTTTATTTACCGCAACTGTACCCCCAACGGTTGTATAAATTATCACTAAAACACCAATGACCAATATGGTAAGATTGATATCCCATCCCAGCAGCACAGAGAGAATTAATGCCGGAGCAAAGATGGTAAATCCGGCTGCGAGTCCCCGTTGTGTTAAAAACAAAACGCTGCCAAGAATACGGTTTTTTAGATCAAATCGCTGTTCCAGATATTCATAGGCATGGCAATAGGCAAGCCGAGATAAAACTGCACAAAACGCATTCCATCAACAAAAGCCTGACCCGGCGTGGAAAGAAATGTTATCGCACTGGCCTGTGTGGCCATAATGGAAAGTGCCATCGTATACCAGGGTGCCGATTTATTGGCCAGCAGATAATTTTTAACGTCTTTGCTACCTCGGCTTTTCCACGTACCGTATGTAACAATAAAAATCAGGAAGGAGACGAGGACAATCCAGTCGATAATACTCATTCAAAAGCCTTCGTAAATAGATAGAATAAAATGATGAGCACTACCAAATTTAAGAATACCAGCGAGTACAGTCTTTTCCAGGTTTTTAGAATGGGAGGTTTGTCTTCTTTACTATTAGCTGCCATTATTTCTGTTTCCCCGCTGAAATCATATTCACAAATAAGCGATAGGCGCCCGGGACGCCGGCAGGTAACTGTCTGAAAAAAGACAAACTGGAGTAAATAAAAACACCTTTTCCATATTTGGCATACAACAGTGCCCCCTGCGTTTCATTTTCTCCTGTATCATTGCCTTTCAGAATGGGCTGGAAAGCCTTATCCCATTTTTCAGCAAAATAAAGACCGCGCTCCTGCACCCATCCATCAAAATCTTTCTGAGAAATCTTATTAGGTGAATTCAAAAGAGGGTGATCAGGCTTAATAAATTCAAGTTTTGCAGTTTCATCAGCAATGCGATCCCTTCCAATTTCAAATAAATAAGGTCCAATCTCATCCGGGCGATAACCAAATCTTGTATTATGTTGTACAATCCATGTTCCGCCATTTTTTACATAATCATTCAATCGAACTTGCAGAGATTGAAGTGCTTCTCTCGTGTTGAAAGCTCTTACGCCGCAGATGATAGCATCATATTTTGATAAGTCTTGTGATTCAATATCCCCATCGGATAATAAATCGACCTGATAACCAACCTGCTCAAGTGCCTGGGGAATTTCATCACCGGGGCCCATAATATAGCCGATTCGCTCGCCCTGTTTAGTTAGATTTACGCGAACAACTTCAGCTTTCGCTTGTTCAAAAACGGTCTGAATCGGTATATGATCATATTCTATTCGATGAATCGATTGATCCAACTCCTGCTTGCTGGTTGTAAACGATGCATAAACAGTAGCTCTACTCTCATCATCGGGTGGCGTGATGGTAAAAGTAAATATCTTTGCTGTTGAATTTGGTTTGAGATCAACTTCAGAAAATTCCGGCTGGCAACTCCACTTTTCAGGCAGCTCTAATTTTAATTTCCCCTGAACTGGTGCTGTATGGTTTTCAAGATGAATTTGAATTGGTTTTGATTCCTGATCCGCAAATATATAAACGGGCTGATCAATCCGTACAGAAAGAGCTGGCTGAATAGCAACCGGCCGATACATTTCACCTTTCGTCGCATCGTTCCAGCGATACCGGACCGGAATTTGATAAATTAATACCTGATTCGTTATACCCATCGTAATTTGAACCATAAATTCAGGATTATTTTCTGCTTTGCCAATTAACTGCTGATCAGATATATTAAAACTCCCATATTCCGAAGGTTCCCTAAGCCAGAACGGTTGGGAAATTTCGGCTGATTCAGGTATTTGTAATTTGGTTTTGAATTCATAAGGTTGATTATAATCCAGTTTTTGACTGAGATTGGTTTCATCATTACTGTTAATAATTTTGACCTTTTCTATGGCCATTGGTAAATCAGAGCGATTGATCGCGGTAAATGTAATACCCAGCGAATCTCCCGGAATTAATGTATGCTGATCAGCGATGGCTTCCAGCCAGAGCCCGGAACATTGCTGTATCAATTTTAAAACTTCTTCTTTTTTCTTTTCAATCCAAAAGCCGGACACATGTTTATTCATTTCCCTGTAAACTGCTATTAATGCCGGTACACTTTGTGAAGGATTTTGGGAATTAAATCCATCAATCGCGTCTTGAATTAGCTGTTGTATTTTCTGAGTGTTTTCTACCCGATTCCAGGATAAAGCAATACCATCGAATAATGAGGTGTCGGCCGGATCGCCGGCAGTATGTTTAAAATAATTGATATAACTTCCCCGTCTTGCAGAAGAACCGAATCCCTGCGTTTTATGCATAGTTCGGCTTATGGCTGCAATTTCCATATAAGATTTTCCAAGCACAGAATTATATGCACCCAAATCCAGTTCTATGATTGGCGGTACATCTTTCGGACGATTTTCCAGATCAGGTCTCCAGGTGTTCCATAAAATACGTTTTGTTTGCCAGGGCTCAACATATTTGAGTTGTTCAGGAAATTGATTCGGATCAGCGGCGGCAGTAAATGCCTCTTTTGCCAATATCGCCGAGGCCAAATGATGTCCATGGCCACCCTGACTTTCAGAAAACCGGGTTAAAATAACATCCGGTTTAAAATTGCGAATCACCCAGACCACATCGCTTAAAATTTTCTCCTTATTCCAGAAACGGAATGTTTCATCAGCTGTTTTAGAATAACCGAAGTCAATTGCTCTTGTGAAAAACTGTTCAGCGCCGTCAATTCGCCGGGCTGCTAATAATTCCTGGGTGCGTAACACGCCAAGCAGATCGCCTTTTTCCTGACCTAATAAATTTTGACCACCATCTCCGCGTGTCATAGACAAATAGCCGGTTCGTACAAGTTTGCCTTTAGACATATAAGCCATCACTGCTGTGTTTTCATCATCCGGATGGGCGGCTATATATAAAACACTTCCCAGAACATTTAATTTATTCAAGCCCAATTCAATTTCAGCCGCATTTATTGAATGAATGACCTGTGCATAAATATTTTGGGAAAGAATAAAGCAAGAAACTATGAGACAAATAAATCTAAACATTATAGATATTTCTTTTATATTATATTAATGGATTGAATTTATTCAATTTAAAAATGCCATCCGGATCGATGAATGTAAGATCAGGATGACATAATATGCAATAATCTTAACTGATTATAATTCAGAAAGCATTTTTTTAATCCGGTCCTTTTGATTATCTGGTGCTATCTTTAATGCTTCTTCATAATATCTTTTTGCATTCTTTTTATCACCAAGCTTTTTATAGGCCTCGCCAAGACTGTCTTTTATATTCCAGCTATCCGGATATTTCTTTACATTTTCTTTAAACACTTTAAGCGCTTCATCATTTTTGCCTGCTGCCAGCAAAATATAACCATACATATTCCGATTCGTTTCATTTTCATTCATTGATATGGATTTCTTAACCCACTCTTCACCTTTATCCAGAAAAGTATTACTACGATAGCAATAAGCCGCTGCCTGATTCCAGCCCTGCCATGTAAAACCTGCTGTATTGCGCAACTGATTTTCAATACTCTTTATAACTATATTGTCTACATCAAATTCAATGTTGAAGGAAACTTTAATCTTTTCCCAGTGCAAATATGCATTTACGCTTTTATAAGTAATATTATCAAAACCGTATTGCAGCCATTCCTGATGTTCAGCTGTTTGAGGTTTTAATTTCACACGTAAAACATCTTCGTTCTCATCATAAAAAAAGCTGCCCCAGGAATTATAATTACTGCTTAAAATCAGCGTCCATTCCTCGGGTTCAACAAGCATAAATAGACCATAAGTTCCGGCTTTAATTGGCTGGCCTTCAATTTTTGCATCGTCTGTAAAAGTAATGGTGGTATTTTCATTTGCTCCGGCGCGCCAGGGCATTGGGTTGCCTGCTCCAAATCCGGAAGTTGTCAAGCCATAAGGTACCAGTTTTCCCCAGATTTCTCTGCCTTTTACTCCCGGGCGGTGATAGGAAATCTTTACCCAACTTAGCCCGATCTCCTGTTTAACAACGGCAGCCGGACTGGCCATCGGTGTAGTGATCAATTGAGCTCTAAGTTCACTGCTCATAAAAATTGTCCCGATTAAAAAGGTCAGCAATAATGTGAGTTTACGCATAATTTTCTCCTTTACGAGTAAAAAATCGTTAATACGTATCATAATATGTAATTTCTAAAAATTGAATAATCGTCCGAAAGTAAAACTCCCCCAAGTATAAGGATCTACGACATCAGCTCCTGCATGTTTCAATTCTATAAGACTTACTAAAGTCAAATAAAATTCCCTTTTTAAATTTCTATACTTAATATTAACCTGCTTTTCAGCCGAGCTTTTTTATCAAAAACTTGATAAATAAAACAGATGTACGTATAACCTTATAAACAATCCGGATCGGAATATGATTGAAAATCAATTTGATGAAATTGTGGATCGTTATAGTCGGCCGATACTGAATATCATTTATAAGATGGTATATCATAAAGAGACGGCTTATGATTTAACCCAGGATGTCTTCACAAAACTCTGGGAGTATCGCAATAAATTCGATCAGGAAAAATCGATTTTCACTTTTATATATAAAATGGCGATGAGTTTAAGTATCGATTATTTAAGAAAGAAGAAGCCGGATGTTTTTGAGAATGAAATTTTAGAAATGGTAAATACCAGTGATCCTGATGGTTCGAATGAAATATTTAATTTAGTAGTTCAGTGTTCATCGGATTTAAAACCAAAACAAAAAGCAGTCTTTCTCTTAAGAGATATTGAGGGATTTACCTTTGAAGAAATTGCTGAGACATTAAAAATGTCTGTGAATAATGTTCAAAGTAATCTTCATTTGGCCAGAAAAAGGATACGATATTTACTGGAGACAAAATTTCAGTTTACCCGGGAGATGTTGTATGATATGTAAAAAAGTAAATGACAAGATTCCGCCTCTCATCCGGCGGGAAATTGCTACAAATAAGCGAATCCAAATACTCGATCATTTAAAGGCATGTGATAATTGTCGTAATACATATTTAAAACAGTTAAAGATTTTTTATGAAGTGGACAAGGGATTGGTAAATGATTCAGTTAAATTTAATAAAGATCAATTTAAATCGGATTTGAAAGATAAACTATCAAGCACTGGCAAATCAGAATTTTTCAAACATTCCAGACTTTATGTATATACCGCAGCTGCTGTGTTAATCTTTGTTATGATTTCACTGTTTATATTCAATATTGAAAAACCTCTACCAGTTGAAAAGCAAACAGCTCAGATTGAACAAGCTTTACATAATGAAGATTGGCCGATACTGCAGAAGATTTTAAAAAATGATTCCGAACTAAAAAAATATGCAAATGAAAAAATTCCCGTATCGCTGTTAATTGAAAAATTGTCAAGACTGGAAAAACAGGGTGTTCGGTCGATTCACTACATCGATTTGTTTAATGCCGCGACCAATACTCAAAATAATTATGCTCTGTCTGACATGAATAAAGAAATAAATCAGATTCAGATTAATAAACTTGTACAGACTTTGGAGAAACTTAAATCGTCTAAAAGTGAAATTACCTTATATGAGATTGGGCTTTCATTGACTGAAACCAACAAAAGAGGAATCAAGTCATGAAAAAAATTATAATCATTCCGGCCATATTTACATATATTATTGCAGGGTTGTTTAACCTATAAATCTATTGAATATCGCCTTGTCTATAATGAGAACTTTGATCATGGTGAGATTACGGTTCATTATAATGATATTCAAAGCTCCGAAAAAGAGGTAGCAAAACAGGAAAAAGATTTTAATGATTTAACAGAACTTCTTTTCGGTGATGATTTTTTATTAGATAATGTTGATGAAGGGATCTACGTAAAAGCCCGTAAATTGTGGGAAGAAGAAGGAGTATTAAAGGCAACATTTAACGGTATATTTAAAGAAATAAAACTGGATGACAGTGAACTTAAAATTGAAAACGATGAACGGATACTGGTTTTAAAAAGAGATAATGATACTTACGAATGTAACGGCAGACTTTTGCAGACAGAGAAAAACGTCATCATGGTATGGCCGAAGGAACAAAGAGAATTATACTGGAAACAGAATATTGTCCTCGAGGAGGATGAACCAACCTTCCCATTGATATCCTATTATGAAAAATGGGTGAAAAATAATAAGTAAGTTTTAGTTTCATTTATAGAAATTACTGATTGGCGTATGATTCAGTGGTGTCTTCAATAACCACGAGTTCTATGCCGGCTTTATCAAATAGATCACGGGTATCTTGGGCAGCATGGTATCGGCGCTTAGCGACTACTTTTTTAACACCCACACTGATGATCAGCATAGCACATACACGACAGGGTTCCATCGTACAGTAAAGCGTAGTATTTTCAAGAGAAATGCCATAGCGGGCTGCCTGACAGATGGCATTTTGCTCGGCATGAATGGTACGTACACAATGCTGGCGGACTGTACCATCGGGATCGAATACTTTTCTTAGATCATGACCGGCTTCATCACAATGAGGAAATCCGGGTGGTGAACCGACATAGCCGCTGCAAAGGAGGCGTTTATCACGGACAATGACACAACCGCTCTTGCCACGATCGCATGTGGCACGCTTGGCTACTTCATCAACCAATTTAATAAAATACTCATCCCAGCTGGGACGTGAATTGCTCATTTATGAACCGTTCTATAGATTATTAATGACTGTAGAAAAATATAAAATATTTTACGATGAGTTCAAAAGAATTATTCGTGGCAATAAAAATCAGACTGTACTACTTAATTAAGTAATCTAATTAACTCGTTTTTTAGAAGTAATCTTCTCAAATTCAGGTTTTGGGAATGGCATCGGAGTTACTTCCGAGAGAGTCAGGAATGAATCAAAATCATCTTGATCTTTAAAAACAATTTCTTCTAATTCATCCAATGTTAATTCCTGAAGATATTTTTCGAGATCGTATGGCTCAGATTGCATCTTTTTCTCCACTTGTTTTCTATGTCTCTTCCGATTTTTTAAATGCAATGACTGTGCCATAGTAGCTGAAAAAGAAATTACTAGAATTTTTAGCGTATCACATTATCAAGCAGTTTCACGCTTATGATTGGATTTTACATGATGCCACTTCATAATCGGTGAAATCAGCGCAATCAATAAAGAGGCAGATACAATCATCAAAGAAAAATTGACTATACTACTAGCTGAACCCATATTGCGGAAACTGATGAACACCGAAAGAAAAAGCAGAATTCCCGATGTAATATGAGCAATCAGATGCGCATGCGCTATATGAAGTTTATATATTTATAATACGATAATAATTTTGAGGCATAAATACCGGCAAAGATTAACAGAATGGCCGATATAACAAGGAGAATCCATTCAAATACAATATTAAAGAAGCTTGGTAAAATAGAAATTTCCAGAATGGACAGTATTTGAGATACCGCATAAAGCATAATCGACCCGATGATAAAACTAACAACAAACAGACTGGTCAGACTACTCAGAGCTAAAGATGTATAACTAACCAATTTAGATGGATCGTTTTCAATGCTTGATTTTCGTAATGGCATTTGATCTGTGAATAGAGATTTTATCTCGGCGGCAATTTTAAGAAACAAACGGTTACTTTGTTTTTGGGAAAAACGCGCTAATAAATATGTTAATATCAACAAAACTGCGAGAAAAATAATAGGTGCAGTGATTGTCCAGGCATTAAGTAAAAAATCCATTTTAACCATCCAATTGTATAATTATTACACGATTTTTTATTTATGTGTATCATTACTCAATTTTTATGCCATTTATATTGCTTCAATTTTGATGATAGTTCCAGCCTGCCCCGGATCGTTTTTATTAGGTCGTGAAGCAACTATTGACGCTATTTGTCAATTTTTCTTTCTGACTTTTTTATTCGGAGGCTAAAATAGATACTTGATTTATGATGAGAATAAATGAAAATATTGGTGCATTTTTTTCCAGTAGGCGAAAATTATTCGCATACATTATAAAATTTCTAAAACTAATACAGTAGAAAAAATCTCCCAGGATGTCATTTCCACGAAAGTGTAAATCCATTGGAAAAAGCACCTGGATGCCCGATAGCTCGGGCATGACACAATTCAAAATGCTACTTCTTCTTCGAAGACGTCTTCGTCTCAGGCAATTCATCCTTCGGCTCTTTAGCCCACAAAACTCATATATTTGGGTCGGATGCCGGGGCGTTAAAGGATCCGGAACCTGAGCACGAATGAATTTGAAAGCCCATGGCACATCCGTTGGTTTACCAATAATTTCAGAATTAAATAAATTGCCCATCCGGATGAAGAAACCGGCTAAGGCTACAGTTATCACTATCCGGTCAACCAGCCATAGAAAAGGTTGATCCGGATGTTTTCTCGAATACAAATAAAGAGATAAAAGAATACCAATCGCAGCTCCGTGGCTGGCCAGACCACCCTCCCACACTTTTAATATTTTTATTGGATTACTCAAATAATAGGAAGGATCATAAAACAAACAATGTCCAAGACGGGCACCAATAACCGTTCCCAGCATCATATATATCAACAAAGGATCTAAATCTTCCTTTGGTTTATTTTCCCGTTTATAAACGCCATGGAAAATAGCAATACCAAGGATAAAGGAAAGCATAAATAGTAAACTATAATAACGTATCGAAATAAAACCGATATGAAAAATCTCAGGATTAACATTCCATTCAATCATTAAAACCAGTCTCCATTAAAGAATTTTTGCATCTAATAAACTTTTAATATATTTGTTATACTTTTACTGGAATAAAAAGTCTTATTTTTTTATTCTGTGATATATTAGAAAGATATCAAAATAAATGCAAAATTAAACAGAGGAGATGTGTTATGATTAACAAGAAAATGGAGAAGGCATTTAATGGACAAATAAATGCAGAATTATATTCGGAATATTTATATTTAGCCATGTCTGCCTATTGTGAAACGATCGATATGCCTGGATTTGCAGCCTGGATGAAACAGCAGGCCGCTGAGGAACGTATTCACGCTATGCGTTTTTATGATTTTGTTTTTGATCGTGACGGCCGCGTAGAGCTTGAAGCGATTGCCAAACCACAGGTTGAATATAAATCAATACTGGATATGTTCGAAAATGTGCTCAAACATGAACAGCATGTAACAAAATTAATTCATGATCTGTACGCGTTAGCCTTAAAAGAAAATGATTATGCTGCTCAGGTGGAACTTCAGTGGTTTATTGCAGAACAGGTTGAAGAAGAGAAGACAGCCAAAGATATTATTCAGCAATTGAAATGGGTGGGTGACAAAACCGCTGCTTTATATATGATGGATCAGAAAATGGGCGAACGCCCAACTCCAACCGGTGTAACTGAAGAAGCATAAATTGCTGCAATGAAAAAATCGCTTCCACTCACCAGGTGGAAGCGATTAAATTTTTACCTACCTGATTGTTTTTCTAAAAATTTATAAAAATCATTGTCCGTAGATAAAATCAACCAATCTTTCTCAGAGAAAGTTGTTTTGTATGTTTCCATTGTTTTTAGGAATTTATAAAATTCCCTGGAATCCGCATTTTGATTATATGCCCGTGCATAAATTGCGGTAGCTTCAGCATCGGCTTTACCAATGATGGTTTGAGCTTCACGATAGGCTTCAGATTGAATTTGTTTAAGATCACGTTCTTTATCACCAATAATCTTTGATGCCTCACCCTGGCCTTCAGAACGATATTTATCTGCTATTCTCTTACGTTCAGTAATCATACGTTCATAGATTTTGCGTTGTACTTCTTCAACATAATTAATGCGCTTAAACCGCATGTCTAATAATTCCACACCAAGTTCCTTTGTTCGTTCAGACGAAGCGGCTAATATTTCCCGCGTAATTTTATCACGGCCAATTTCAATTTCCGGGAAAACTTCTGAATCATCGGCGCCTTCCATGATATCCATATCGACAACAGGTTTGCGATTGGAACTACGAACAATTTCAACTAAATCATGTTTAGCCACCGCATTCCGTGTTTCACCATCCAAAATATCATCTAGACGGGCTTGAGCACCGCGCTCATCCCGGACGCGCTGGAAGAATAATAATGGATCTGAAATCCGCCAGCGGGCATAAGTATCTACCCAAACAAAACGTTTATCTTTGGTTGGTACCTGGTTTGCATCACCGTCCCATTCCAGAAATCGCTTATCAAAGCGATTTGCATCCTGAACAATTGGTAGTTTAAAATGAATACCCGGGTCTGTAATTGCTTCTCCGACCGGCTTGCCAAATTGTGTAATAATAACCTGTTCAGTTTCATTGACTACAAAAGCTGATGAGAAAATAATAATTAAAACAATAAGTGCTAAAACCGCTATGGGAATTAATTTTTTACTTTGCATTATCCAGCCCTCCTTTTTCTAAATTGAACAAGGGCAGAATTCCGGAGGCATTATCATCCGTAATTAATTTTCTACCAACTTTTGACATGACATCATTTAAGGTTTCCAAATAAATCCGTTGCCGCGTGACCTCGCGTGCTCTGGCATATTCCCGATATTGAGCTCTGAATCGTTCAGCATCACCTTTAGCATTATTTACTCGTTCTAAAGCATAACCGCGGGCTTCTTCAATTTGTCTTTGTGCCTCACCCTTTGCTTTTGGAATAATTTTATTGTATTCCGAACGTGCCTGGTTGATGAGTTTTTCCTTTTCCTGCTGTGCTTCATTCACTTCATTAAAAGACGGCTTTACCTCTTCAGGCGGATTCACATCCTGCAGTACAACCTGATCCACTTTGATACCAGTTTCATAACTATCACATAATTCCTGAATTTTTACTTCCACAGCTAAAGCAATTTCCTGACGTCCAACTGTCAATACTTCATTAACAGTCCTATCACCAACAATCTCGCGCATAATAGCTTCGGTAATATCACGGAAAGTCGTTTCAGCATTCCTGACTTTAAATAAATATTTATAGGGATCACTGATACGATACTGGACAATCCATTCAACCTGGGCAGCGTTTAAATCACCGGTAAGCATCAATGATTCATCCTGAAAACGGTTGGGAGCATATTGAGTACGCACTCCCGCTCTAACTGTTCGGAATCCAAACTCTTGTTTAATTTGCCTTTCGACCGGGACTTTGATAACATCTTCAATTCCAAATGGCAATTTAAAATTCAATCCGGACGGGGCTTGCCTGGTATACTTGCCAAAGCGTAATACAATACCTACCTCTTCTGGATTTACCGTGAACCAGCTCTGCCACACAAAAAGAAGAATTAAAATTCCGATAACAATCCACATTATATTTCTTCCTGAAATATTTGGTGGTTTAAAATTACTTAGATCAAACTGATCTGTTTGTGCCATCTATTTACCTCCTTTGGTTTTGATTAACCTTTAAATTTTTATTACACCTTTATTATTGAATTATTCAATTTTTGTTGAATCTGACTCTTCGGAGCCTTTTTTACTTTCAGGCATGTTATTTAAGACATCTAATATTTGTTCTGCATGTGCTCCTGTATCTACATCATCGAAAACATGTAAAACCTTCCCGCTTTCATCAATCAAATAAGTAATCCGTTTGGCACCAATGAATCCAAGTAAGCCGCCTTTAGCACCATATAAATCAGCCACTTTTTTATCAGTATCTGATAATAAAGTAAATGGCAATTGATGTTCTTTGATAAAATTCTGGTGAGATTTTTCATCATCATAACTGATACCCAGAATGATAAGGCCTTTATCCTTCAATACATCATAATTATCACGTAAATTGCAGGCTTCTTTTGTACAACCTGGGCTGCCGTCTTTTGGATAAAAATAAATAACGACTTTTTTGCCCTGATAATCCGACAGTTTGTGTATCTTTCCATTGGCATCCGGCAATGCAAAATCCGGTGCTTTTGTGCCCACAGACAAAAGATCACCAGCAGTTAAATATGAAAAGGACATAATCAAAAATATAAAAATCTTTAGATAAGAATGCATAAAATGCTCCTTCCCAAAGTGTATAAACTTTTTGTTGATTGTTCATAGCTCAAGGATTGTAAAATAATTTACCAAAAACTCTTTATCAATTAAAATTAATATTTGATTCTTTTAATCAGATTGTTAATAATTATCTATTGTTGCCTGTGAATTTACATCTTTGCATAATTTTTGCAAATTAGAAAGACTTGATTAATTTGTACAACCTTAATAAAATTCATGCTTTATAAACGTAAAAGAAACTATGAGGATTCCATGGAGTATTGTCCGTATTGTTCAACAACTGTAAGCCCTACACAAAAAGTATGTCCAAATTGTAAAAAATCTTTGGATATAGAAAAATTACAATCTATGTATGAAGCATCTGAAACAACCGATATTGATAAAAAAGTAAAAAAACAAATTTGGTTTAAAGAACATTCTCATATTATCTATCCATTTGTTACTTTGATAATTGGTTTAATAGCTGGTATTATTGGTGCTTATTCTTTTGCGCAGGTGCAGTTTATCAATGAACGTTCAGATTATAAAGACCAAATCAGCCAGTTGCAGCAAAAAATAAATACCAGTAAAGCAGCTGCAAATGATGCTCAGGGCGAATTAAAACAGCAATTGGATAGAAAAGATGAGCACATTAAAATTTTAAAAGAACAGCGCGAGCTCATTAGTAAAATAATTAATTTTACCCGACGTCTGTGCAATAATAGTGTAATTACACCCAATACGGTTCAAGAAGGTGAATATTATACACGTAATATTCGTTATTTAATTCGCCAGTTTGAAAATCAAAACCAATTGCTTGTGGAAGATAATTTTGAAGCCGATCCGGGTTACAATTTACAAACGGTACCCCAACTGTTAAATGAGTAGATGTGAAATCTGATTTTTACTGTTATGATTTTTCAAGTCATTGACCTATGTAATCAAGCAAGGCGCCGAATTTATTGTCATCTTTAAATCGTGCTAGAATTTGAATATTGCCTTTTTTTATAGGAACATAACCCTCAAACATATTTCCTTGTCCCTCTAAAAATAGCCAGTCATCATTTATTTTTACTGCGGCTCCTTTGGCACCGGGAATAAAAATTTTGAATTTTTGATCTTGTCCATTCGGCAGATACCGGTAAAGTGGTTCATACAGATAGGCATTGTGATTAACAAAAGTAGCGTATGTAAAGGGAAATCCTCCTGATTTGCCTTTACCTCCTGAGGCTTCAATCCGATAATCACTTACCCATTCAAATTTCAGTAAATTATCCTGCTTTTTTGCATAGATTCGTAAAGTATACTCGCCTGATTGAGGAATATGTACATCAATTCTCATTACTCCTAATTTTCTCTGACTGAACGTAAGATAATCCGGTAATGGATTTTCATCCTGAAATAATTGAGCCACTAGAGATACATCATCCGGTGTATAAAATTCAACTTTAGCTTCATCATATACATCCAGTATGTTTTTATAATGACTTTTTACAGATAATCCATACTGAAAAAATGCCGGCCTTAAGAATAAACCATTTTCAAATTCTCTCAAAGATATTGGCTGATCAGTTAACTGCCATCGTTCATCTTCCGGTAAATGATCCAGAATAAAGGATTCCGGTGGAGTTAAAAAATAATGATCCTGAAATCGACGCACGAAGCGGTTGTTTTCATCAATATATCCGGCACCCCAGGTTACATCCAGTAGAAACCAGCGGCCATTTATTTTAACTGCATTCCAGGCATGATTAGGAACCTCATTAAAGCTATCGCCAATTTTATAATCATAACCCTTTGAATAACCTATAACCTGAACCATCTCAATTTGAACTGCTTTTGCCAGCTCTACCATCAAACGCGAATATCCATCACAAACAGCTGTTCGCTCACTTAGAATCTGATGAATAGACCGTTGTTTGTTTTGTCTTATCAAGTAGCTTTGCACATCATAGTTAATATTTTCCGTTACCCAACGATAGAGTGCCCGAACTTTTTCAATTTCCGTTCGAGCAGGTTTTATCAAATAGGGAGCCAGTGAT
>JARRPN010000120.1:0-6034 GCA_037382875.1 Calditrichaceae bacterium
CATGAAAACAGTAAATAATATAGAAATAATACTAAATACTATTTTCCAGTTAAGTGTTTCAATCCATCTTATAAATTTGATGAAAAATTGTGAGAATTGAGTCGACCATAAAATCATATTAAAGTAATAGGCTGATGGATTAAAATCACGGTTTATGCGATGAGGAGTTTGCGTCTGGACTATCTGACTAAGGTAATCAATTCGTTCTACACTCAATTGAAACGGTAAGTAGTATTCACGGATATATTGTGTTTGCAGATTACGTTCCCTCATCCGCTGGATCAGAATCTGATAATCACTGGTCAGATCCGGGGAATCTATACCCGCAAAAAAATGAATGATATCTCCCGGATAAACAATGACGTTGGTAAATACTTTACTCAAACTGTAATAGATACATCTTAAATAGTCTGCCAGTTCATTATTAATATAGTTTTCTGAACCATGGATCTGTAATGAAAAAATCCCGGATGGATTTAATCGATCTGCAACCATCTGAAAAAACTCTACAGTGAAAAATCGATTTAGTTGTGCGGTTTGGGGATCGGGTTGATTTAAAATAATCACATCATATTTCATAGCCTGCTGCCTTAGAAAAATCCGGGCATCTATAATATGAACTTTAACTCTAGAATCATCATTCATTTCCCGCCATTGCTCGGAAAAGTCACTCTTGAAAAATTCAATTAGTCTTTTATCAGTCTCGACATAGTCGATTAACTTCACAGAAGAGTACTTTAGGATTTCATTTATCGAACCGTTCAATCCACCGCCAAGTAATAAAATATTTTTCGGCTGTGGATGCTGCAACAGAGCAAAATGAACTGATTCTTCAGCGCCAGCCTGATCAGGAATTGTAAATAAAGAAGTCCCGTTAAGGTACATGGTTTTACTTTTTCCGGTTTGTATTAAACTGTATCTACCAAAATGTGATTTTACTTCTGCAACCAATTTGAAATCCTTCCAGCTATAAATCCGGATTGCAGATTGAATTGAATTATATGATACTAGTATACCCGCGATCCAAATAAAACCAAGTAAATATATTGTAAAATTGAATTTCTTCTGAGAAAGACAACTGGTTAAAAATACTGCGAAGACACAATTAATAATAGAAATCATGATACAAATAGACAGATTAGTAAAAAAATTAATCAATACCAGACTCAATAATATACCTGCCAATGCGGATCCAATACTTTCGACTAAATATACCCGACCTATAGCCCTGGCTTTCTGATTTTGATCTTTGAACATTAATACCGCTGTGGGGAACAATCCGCCTGAAATAATTCCGAAAAACGGTAAGAGAGCGAAGGCAGTGATTATCATAGGCAGTAAGCCTAATACTTCAGTAGGTGTTGATTTTAGAAATGATGACATCAATTTAATTGCAGTTAGTGTGATTGGAGCGATGACAGCAATAAGGACTTCAAAAATAATTATAATTCTGATGAGTTCAAGTTTACTCGAAAATATTTTTCCAAATAGATAGCTACCAATCGCAGTCCAAAACAGCCATGCAGCCAAAACAATCCCCAGCGACAATTCATTTCCATTAAATACTTCAAAGAATTCTCTGAGAAATACAATTTGAATACCCGTCGCCGAGAATCCAATCAAACCAAAGATAAGTTTATTTTTTATATTTTCTGATATTAACATTTGGCTTAAAGTTAAATGAAATTTTCCAATTTAGAAAACAGTTTTGTGTATATAACGAGTAGCTCTTTTTCAATAAAACTAAAAATGACATCAATTTTCTATAAATAATGATTATATTTACCAATGGATGTCAAAGAGCATTAGAAAGGAATATAATGAAAATCTTTTATATACTTATATTTTCAGTTCTCACTTTAGTTTCTGGTGAAGAATATCACGTTGATAAATCGGCTAAGAATGAAGTCAAATTCATTTCCGATGCACCTATAGAAAATTTTGAAGGTGTTACTGATCAAATTGATGGATATTTGTATCATGAAGATGATAGTTTAACAACAAAAAGCCAATTGTATTTCGAAGTTAATTTAAATACTTTAGATACCGGAATCGGATTACGAAATCGTCACATGCGCGATAATTATTTGCATACAGATAAATATCCTACTACTTATTATAAAGGCAAAATAATTAAAGCAGAAAAAATAGATGCAGATAGCATTAATGTAATTTCCGAAGGTACAATTTTTATTCATGGCGTTGAAAAACCTATAAAAGTAAAAGCCAAAATGTTTCATAAAGAAGATCGGTATCACATACACTGCAATTTTAATGTGAAACTCTCGGATTTTAATATTGAAATTCCCTCGATCATGTTTTATAAAATTAATGAAAATATGGATTTACAACTCGATTTCTATATAAAGTTGTTTAAGAAAAACTAACCATTTAAAAGGAGGTATTTTGAAAACATCATTAATTATTTTTGTTCTAATTGTTTGGACAATTCCACTATTTGCACAGGATATCAGTTGGAAACCTGAAGAAAGCATGGCAACCGGACCGGTAAATCTTTTTCATTCGACAATAGCTGTAAATCTGCCAACAGCCGAAACGCTTAAACAAAATGAATTTGAATATGAAATTTCACACCGCTTTATCAAAACAGTTGATGCTAATAAAGCCTATTTCGGCATTGACGGGCCGGCTACCATACGGATGGCCTTATCCTATGCCATTACCAATGATTTGATGATCACCTATGGTCGCAGTAATCAGGACGATAACATTGATTTCAGAGTTAAATATAAGGCATATCAATTTGCGCATAAAACCTTTCCTCTTCTAATAGCTCTGCAGGCAGGCGGTGCATGGAATACGGAAGTATATGAGCCAATCACCAATGAGGCAAGAGATTTGACTGATACAAAAAATTTCCAGTATTACGGTCAGGCTATATTCAATACAATGATTGTAAATAAAGTTGGTATTGGTATGGTTCCATCATATTTATATAATAGTCATATTTATTCTGATGATCCTGAATATTCATTTACAATGGGCGGTTACATCCAGTACTATTTGTCAGCGATGTTCAGCTTTTATGTTGAAACAAATGCCACGGTTACAGGCTGGAGACAGGATTATAATCCGATTGCTATTGGTATTGAAATTGAAACCGGCGGACATTTTTTCAAGATATTTGTCGGTAACAGCCATGTGATGAATCCATCACAGTATTTAGCTGGTGGTGATTTAAATATAAAAGATGGGGAATGGCGACTGGGTTTTGATATTACTAGGATTTTGAAATTCTGGTAATAAAATATCCCTGCTTTAGTATTGATATTATAAGCAGGGATATATTTTTTTAAAGTTAATATAAATTCTGGTATTTAAACTAGCGTAATTCTTTTAAATCATTCAGGATCTCTGCGTGGTGTTCCTTTACATTTACTTTTGGATATACTTTCGCAATTTTACCTTCCGGATTAACTAAAAAGGTCGAACGCACAATGCCCATATATTCTTTGCCGTACATGCTTTTCTTCTGCCATACGCCAAACTGTTCACAAATATCGTTGTTTTCATCACTTAATAGGCTGAACTGAAGATTGTATTTTTCAGCGAATTTTTTATGTTTAGAAACAGAATCTTTACTAATGCCAAATATTACGGCGTCAATAGAATTAAAATCAGGCAATGCATCCTGAAAATTACAAGCTTCCGTTGTACACCCGGGTGTTAAGTCTTTTGGATAAAAGTAAAGAATTACCCATTTACCTTTGTAGTCATTAATGTTGTGATTTTCACCTGACTGATCTGGCAGAGAAAATTGTGGTACACTTTGTCCAACTTTCAGCATAATTCATCTCCTTTTGTAGATATGATTGCATTATTCAATAAAAAATTTATCTTTACATACAATCAATGCAAAATTTTTTGTGCTTAAATTATAAATGAACAGGAATTTTACATATTATATTCCTTTTATTTGGAATAGAGGAACTGCATGCTCAACTCTAAAAAGGATAAATTATTCTTTGCCCTGGGTGCATTTTTTATCACAAATGCCATAGTCGCTGAAATTATTGGTGGAAAACTCATCGTACTTGGATCTACTGATTTTGAATTTACTTTGAATTTAGGGTTTTTTGCAACACAAGTGGGACCATTTATTTTGAGTGTAGGTGTATTCCCATGGCCAATAGTCTTTTTATCCACTGATTTAATAAATGAATATTTCGGGAAACAGGGTGTCCGCCGAATTACCAATATTGGCGTAATCATGATTATTTATACATTTCTTATTATTTTTGTTACTATGGTACCTAAAGCTGCAGAGGGAATTTCACCCGTAACGGATGAATCTTACCGACAGGTACTTAGTCAATCTATGTGGATTATTGTTGGTTCAATTACGGCATTTATTGTAAGTCAGATTGTGGATGTAGTCGTATTCCATTTGTTTAGAAGACGTACAGGCGGAAAACATTTATGGATGCGGGCAACAGGATCTACCTTTGTCTCACAATTAATCGATAGTGTAATAATTCTTGGAATTGCATTTTATTTGCCGGGGAAAATTAATTTGTCACAATATCTGGGATTTGCCATCACTAATTACAGCTATAAAGTATTAATTGCTATTTTAATTACACCTTTAATTTATTTGGGACATGGTATTATTGATCGTTATCTGGGCAGAGATGAAGCTGAGAAAATGGCTGAAGAGGCTGCTGAAAAATCCAAAAATTTATTCTAATATTTTTTCATACATACAAATATTTCACCGCTTTTGAGATACTTGATATTGATCCAATATGTGTTTTTCAATGTATTACCAACTGTTAAATAAGGAGTTACCCAGCCTATCGCTTTTAAGTTTATCCACAATTTGTGTCGATAGTACAAACGGGCACTATATTAATAAACATCTTGAGTAAAACTTGAGATTTTATCAGGATGGATTGCGTAACTCCATATAATTCAATAAGTTGTACGCACATATCCAACAAAATTGTAGAAATATATCGGGATATTTATTTAAAAGATAGTGAAAATTGCTAATTCAATTTGGGTTTTCCACAGGTTATCCACAATTTGAATTTTGTTCTAATAATCTGATTGCTAATCAAATTTTTGAATTTTGCAAGCGAAAAATTATATATTTTTAAAATTTCATTAAATAAAATAAATTTAAACCAAATAATTCGGAAAAATCCTCCGGTTTTAAAACTTGTAGACAATATTATGAAAATTAATTATCAAAACATATATAATAAATTTATAAAGAAATATCACATTTTTGGAATCGAATCTGAATTCTATAATTGTAGCAACATAGTTGGGCCTGCAATTCCGGAATGGATTATTGGACAAGTCATATATGAAATCTATGTACGGGCATTTTCTAAGGAAGGAACATTTAAAGGGATTCAAGACAATCTTGAACGAGTGAAATCACTTGGTATTGATATTGTCTGGTTTATGCCTATTTATCCCATTGGCAAGATCAGGAGAAAGGGTAGTCTTGGCTGTCCCTATTCGGTGCAGGATTATTTTAATGTTAATCCTGAATACGGTAGCAATTCAGAGTTTAAAAATCTTATTGAAACTGCACATGATCTGGGTATGAGAGTCATCCTCGATCTGGTTATAAATCATGTGTCTCATGATTATGTTGGCTTTGAAAAACATCCTGAGATAGCATTACGAGATAAAAATGGAAATCCAACGCGTAAAGTCGCTGATTGGTCAGATGTAATTGATCTGGATTATAGTAACAGGAGCACCTGGCATCATGTATTGGATATTATGCAATATTGGATAAAAGAATTTGATATAGATGGTTATCGCTGTGATGTAGCCGGATTGGTTCCAACTGAATTCTGGGAATGGGCTGTGCCGCAAATACAATCATTAAAAAAAGATATTTTTATGCTTGCTGAGTGGGAAAGTCCTTTATTGCATAAAAAAATATTTCACTCAACATATGACTGGATTTTTTATAGTATTATACTCGATGTTATAAACGGCAAAACACCCGTAAACGATATTGCCGATTGGATTGAAACTAAAAATCGTATCT
>JARRPN010000120.1:6069-9795 GCA_037382875.1 Calditrichaceae bacterium
TTCTGGAGAATCATGATAAACAACGTGCGGCAAAGCTGTTTACGCAGGAGCAGCTATCAGCTTTGCTTGTTCTGGTCTTTTCATTGGATGGAATTCCTTTACTCTATAATGGGCAGGAGATTGGTATAAAACACTATCCCTCGCTTTTTTAAAAAGAACCAATCGATTGGGATGATAAAAATATAAAAATCCAGATCCTTATTAAAAATTTAGTTCTTCTTAGAAAAAAATCCGATGCATTAAACAGTAAAAATTTTCAGATAATTAACCATGCTGAAAATAATCATTTACTAATTTTTAAAAAATCAGCAAACACTAATTTACTTATCGTATTAAATTTTAGTGAAAACAGAACAAGGATTTCTGAGATAGAAGAATTAGCCATTTTGACAGATAAAACTATTTTGTTAAATACACATACAAATTTTGATAGAGACTATCTAGAAGCTTTTCAGGGACTGATTATAAATTTGAACTAAACAATAGAGAACTTGTCCTACCGTGAAGGCAGGACAAGTACTGATCTCGATAAATTCGTTAATCTACAGGCACAAGTTTAACCAAAAGTACATCATGAGAGGGCACTTCAACTTTTAAGGTTTTATTAGTAGAACCCAAGTCTTTTTTAGTCCATAGATCACGAATATAGAAAGTATTTTCTTTAAAATTTATACCACGCTTTGAGAAGTCATCATTTACGGATTGAGATTTCCATTTATAATTAATTTTCTTTTTTTCTTTCGATCGATTCAAAAAACATACAGCCCAACAATCATCAACCAGAGGTTTATACCAGATTTCCAGACTGTCTTTTGATGAATGCTTAAATCCCTGTATACCAAGTTTATCCTGGTCAACAGCGATTACTTCCTTATTAGTTAAAATCTCAATAGTCTCTTTAGTCATATTACGAACATCATTACCTGCAATCAGAGGTGCTGCCAGCATACACCACATAGTAAAATGAGCACGATCCTCTGATACCGACATACCATTACCGACTTCCATCATATCAGGATCGTTCCAGTGATCCGGGCCAGCGTGAATTCGCAAACCTTTCTGCATATCCAGTATGTACATAATACCCCAGGATTTCCATGTACCGTGATCAACGATACAATCAAAACAATTGGTTATATCACCCGTAGTGCGCCAAAGATGTCCGATATCTTTTCCCCACTCCCAGGGTTTATCGTTGCCCCATTCGCACAGGCTGAAAACAATTGGACGGCCGGTTTCATAAAGCGCATCGCGCATGGTTAAGTAAGCCCCTTCAGCTTTTAATCCTTCAGTGTTACACCAATCATATTTCAAATAATCAACGCCCCATTTGGCATACTGCATGGCATCCTGATATTCATGGCCACGACTGCCTGGACGGCCACCGCAGGTTTTCCAACCGGCATCAGAATAAATACCAAATTTTAAACCAAGAGAATGAATATAATCACCAAGTGCTTTCATACCCGAAGGAAAACGTTTCGGATCTTCATGAATAAATCCAAGGCTATCGCGTTTACCATGCCAGCAATCATCAAGATTGACATAGATATATCCGGCATCTTTCATTCCGCTGTTCACAATTGCCTCAGCAGATTCACGAATGAGCTGTTCATCGATTTTATCTGCAAATGTGTTCCAGGTATTCCAGCCCATTGGCGGTGTTATCGCTAGACCCTCAAATTTCTGTGCATAAAGAGAAAGGGTCATACTCAAAACAAAAAACATTATCAGTGTTTTCATCGTTTTAATCCTTCTATTAATTAAAAGAAATACACTAATATCGTTTAACAGTTATTAGTTCAAATTCATCCTTTAACATTTTTACTGAATTTAATAATGCCCGAAAATTATGATAATTTGCTTTCCAGTCATAGCCTTTATTTTGAGTATGACCCTTTCTGTATTTATGATCGACCAGATATTCATCAATATATTGCCATTGCTTTTTGAAGGTTTCAAAATATTGCTCTTCATCAGGAAATAATCTGGACATTAATAAGAGTGCATTTAAACCTTCCGCTTGCACCCACCAGATCTTTTTCTCATTAATAACAGTGCATGTATCGGAATTTTTAAAATAGTAACCTCCATCAAAAAAACCATAATTAAATTTGTCCCAACCATTATCCAGCGCATGATCCACCATTCTTTTTGCTTTCATTAAGATAAATTGATCCAAATGATGATTGAGAGTATGATAAGCTTCTAGCATTAAAAAAGCTGTTTCTACATCATGCCCAAAAGAAACATGATCAAAATAATACATTCTTCTAAACTGAGATTCCGGTACATCAATCAATGATATAGGTGTCCAATCACGTTGCATAAATAAAGTGAGATAATTTTTATCACCGACAATAGTATCTAGAATTAAATCATATAATTCCTGTAATCGTTTGCGCAATAAAGTATCAGGCCAAATCTGATATAAATTTGTAAATGCCTCCAGCAAATGTATAGAAGAATTCTGATCCTTTTGATCCGATGGAAGAAATCCGTTTGATGTCGGTAATGAACCGTCACGATTTAAATAATTATAATAACCGTTGAACTCCGGATCATGATTATATTTTTCCAGCCAATGAAATGTCATTTTTGCAAGATTTAAGACAGAGGTGTCTCCGGTAAGATTATAATAAGACGACAGCCCGTAAATAGCGAAAGCATTTCCATATGCGAATTTAATCCCATCATTTATTATTTCACCTTTTTGATTCAATCGTTCAAAAAATCCACCATACCTGATATCCCACATTTTGTCTTTTAGAAATTTAAATCCATGAGCAGCCCATTTAGAATAATTTTCGTCTTTATAATAAAGTGCAGTTTCCGATGTTGTCCACAAATGTCTTGCCTGTGTAACGATCATTTTATCCTGTTGACCATCTTCTTTCCAATCATAACTAAAATCACATAAAAAACCGCCATATTCTTTATCCATACACAAAGGATACCAGATATCCAGTATTTCAGTTTTAAGTGAATTTTCAATAGCTCTTTCAATGTCTTTGGGAAGTGCAATTGCGTTTGAAAAGGTGATGGAGGTAAGAAAAATCAGTAAGAAAAATATTTTAAACATGATTACAAAATTACAGCCCGGTAATTTTAATCGCAACTAAATCATAAGGTAAGTTATTTAATAATAGAATAGAAAAAAGCTGTGCAACAAGATTCAATCAAATCCGGATACACAGCTTTGAGTTGGCATAATCGATTCATTCCCTAAATCAATTAGCCTGGAAGATATGAATTATTCTTCGAGAGTGCTTAAATCTCCTACATCCTGACCAAGGGCTTTTGCTTTTAGTACGCGCCGCATAATCTTGCCACTCCGGGTTTTAGGTAATGTATCCACAAAGGTAACATCCTCTGGTTTGGCTATGGGTCCTACCTCGGAAGCCACATGATTCCTTAACTCATTTGCCAGTTGAGGCGCAGCTTCGACTCCGGCTTTCAATATTATAAATGCGTGTATAGCATTTCCTTTCAATTCATGTGGTAAGCCAATAGCCGCAGCTTCAGATACAGCCGAATGGCTTACTAATGCACTTTCTATCTCAGCAGTTCCTAATCGGTAACCACTTACTTTTATGACATCATCAATTCGACCAATGATCCAGAAATAGCCATCTTTGTCAACTCGGGCAGAATCTCCCGCTTTATACCAGCCCTGTTTTTTAAAATCCTTCCAGTATGTTTCTACAAATCGATTCGGATCGCCAT
>JARRPN010000121.1:0-7766 GCA_037382875.1 Calditrichaceae bacterium
ATGTATTTATGATATATAAAGAGAGCCTGCATAACATATTAAAACATGCAGAGGCCAGTGAGGTTCAAATCAATTTCAAAATTACCGGAGGGAATTATAGTCTTTGCATTAATGATAACGGTAAAGGATTTGATTCCGATATAAATTATGCAGGAAATGGGTTAAAAAATATGAAACTGCGTGCCGCCAGAATTAGTGCCAATCTAAATATTGATAATAAAAATGGTACACATTTGTGTCTTTCAGGGAAAATACCTTAATTTTTATTGAAATATCACATGATTATGGGATGGTCAATTATAGAATTAATATGTAGAATAACTATATGATACGTGTAGGTATTGTTGAGGATGACAAAGAAATCCGGGGAGCGGTAAAAGAATATTTAGATGATCAGAGCGATTTCAGCTGCTCGCTGGCCTGTGAGTCTGTTGAATTGTTTATGAAACATTTAAACGAGGAAACGCTGCCGGAAATTATTTTAATGGATATCGGCCTGCCAGGTATGTCAGGAATTAAAGGTATTAAACTGATTAAGGAGCAGCATCCGGATATTAATCTGATTGTCTTTACCGTTTATCACGACTCCGATAAAATATTTCAATCCCTCTGTGCAGGTGCTTCAGGTTATCTTCTTAAAAATGCACCTTTCTCAGAAATAAAGCAGGCGATAAAAATTGTTCACGAGGGCGGCGCTTCCATGTCTCCACAAATTGCCCGGAATGTAATAGAGTTTTTCCAGGCACCTAAAAACAAACCGGAATCAATTTTAACTGACAAAGAACAGGAAATAGTGATGGGCCTTGTTGATGGAATGAGCTATCAGATGATTGCCGATCAATGCTATATTTCTATTGAAACGGTTCGTTCACATATAAAAAGCATATATAAAAAGTTACAGGTGCACAGTAAAGCAGAGTTGATTAAAAAATCATTTGAAGGAAGTATTTGAAAATTTAGAAGTAACTAAAGTTTATAAATCCCTAAATTGCCTTATTGTTTAGGTATATATTGTTCTTCAACTAAAAAAATTTAGTTTTTTTAAAGTGATTTAAACTCGAAATATTAATCCACGGTGATATACTTAATACTGGCATCCCGAAGAATTTTCATATTAAAATCAACAGGTGTCATGCCGTCAATCGAACCTGATAAGATTACAGTATAAGATACTCCGGGTATAAAAGTAGCTGGGATTTGATTTAGTAGTGTCTGATCAGATGGTTGTAATCTGACAATTAAAAAATAAGTGTTCGAAGATACTGTAAAATATTTTGAAGAGTTATTATGCCCCAATTCAACCAAAACCTGATCTAAACCCTCAATCTCAATGGTGCCAACATCGGAGGCTACATGCAGGAATCGAACAAATGAATGAATCGAATCAGGGGTACTTAATGTATCCTCTAAAACAAGAAATCCCGGATTGATTGTTGCATCATAATCATAAGCGATAATAGAATATTTTTTATCTTCATCCAGATCAAAGTTCGTCTGAGCAATTTTTATGGATGTATTTGCTTCAAATGCTGCAAATTCTCTCTCACCGGTCCTAAAATTATAATAGCCGTATTGGAATCCATATTTCGGACTATTTAAAAAGGCTTCATATGAATCGGTATCCAGATCGCGGTAATCAAGAACAAAATTATCCGTAGACGATGCAGCGTGGATAAAACGTAATAAGCCCGTAGTCGTCGTGGATGAGCCTGAATCACCAGTATCATCCGTATATTCAACTGGATCACTGCAACTGAAAAGTAAACTCAGAATGAATACTGTTATTATCAGCTTTAATATTTTAGTTGCCACATTCATTATCTGTTAGATCCTCTTGATTTCTCGAGATGGATACAATATATGATAATTCAACTTAAATATCTAATTAAGAAACAGTTTTTTTGTTAAAATCAACATAAGTACTGTTCACTAAATCTTCTTTGATTCAAAATTCTCAACTGATTATATTTATATATTATTTTGTTATTAAAAATCGATTCAAACATAGAGAGGAAATGCCATGTATAAATTTTTTGGTTCTATTTTTATTCTAATTCTATTCTTTAACTGTACAATCCAATCTGAGAATCCTTTGTTAAGCGACTGGAATACGCCTTTTCAGACACCACCATTTAATGATATAAAAAATGAGCATTTTTTGCCTGCTATCAAGGAAGGTATGAAAGCCGAACTAGCAGAGATTGAGGCAATTGTTAATAATGCGGATACCCCAAGTTTTGAAAATACAATTGTTGCCCTGGAAAAAAGTGGAAAACTACTCAGTAAAGTTAACCGTGTCTTCGGTTGTCTGAATGGTGCCAATACAAATGAAGAACTACAGGCTATTTCGCAGGAAACTGCGCCATTATTATCTAAGCACAATGATGATATCAACTTGAATCCCCAACTTTTTAACAAAATTAAAACCATCTACAAAAATAAAGATAATTTACATCTGAATATTGAGGAACAAACCTTACTGGAAAATTTTTATCAAAGATTTGTTCGCAGCGGAGCTGATCTTAATGAAGAGAACAAAGTAAAACTGAGAAAGATAAATGAAGAGTTGAGTAACCTTTATGTTTATTTTAGGAAAAATCATCTTAATCAGACCAATTCGATTTGCCTGGTTATCGAAAATGAAGATGATTTAACCGGACTACCGGATGACGTTATTAAGGCAGCTGCCGAGATGGCAAAAAATAAAGACATGGAAGGCAAATGGGTATTCACACTTCAAAAACCAAGCTTCATTCCCTTTCTGCAATACTCAGAGAAACGTGAGCTAAGGGAAAAAGTATTAAAGGCATATATAAATCGTGGTAATAATGATGATGACTATGACAATAAAAATATTATATCCCGTATTGCTTCACTTAGAGTAAAACGGGCAAATCTTCTTGGTTATAAAACTCATGCTGATTTTGTACTTGAAAGAAATATGGCAAAAAATCCCGATAATGTGTATAACTTTTTAAACAAACTCTGGAAACCGGCTCTGGAGCGATCCAAAATGGAAGCTTCTGATATGCAGGCTATCATAGATAAGGATGGTGGTAATTTTAAACTGGCGGCCTGGGACTGGTGGTATTATGCCGAAAAAGTGAAAAAAGAAAAATATGCGTTGGATGAGAATATGCTGCGACCCTATTTTAAAATGGATAATGTGCGTAAAGGGGCTTTTGAAGTAGCTGAAAAATTATACGGTATTAAATTTATTCCACGAAATGATATTCAGGTCTATCATAAAGATGTTGAAGTGTTTGAAGTTCAGGAATCAGATGGCACACATATCGGTATTTTTTATTCGGATTATTTCCCAAGAGACAGCAAACGAAGCGGGGCCTGGTCCAGTTCCTTACGCAGTCAGTCCAACATAGACGATGAATATATCCATCCGTTAGTATATAATGTAGGAAATTTTGCTAAACCAACTACCGATAAGCCTTCTTTAATGAGTATAGATGAAACTCTCACTCTCTTTCATGAATTGGGTCATGCCCTGAATAGTTTATTCGGGAACACGACATATACGGGATCAAGAAGAACACCACGGGACTTTGTAGAATTACCTTCCCAAATAATGGAAAACTGGGCATTAGAACCTTCTGTGCTAAAAACGTATGCCCTGCATTATCAAACCGGTGAGCCGATCCCAGAATCCCTGATTAAAAAACTGGAAAATTCAAAATTATTCAATCAGGGATTTGAAACAGTCGAATATCTGGCCGCATCTTATCTGGATATGGACTGGCATATGTTGACCGATACTAATACTGTGGATGTTGCCCAATTTGAGAAGAAATCCCTTTCAAAGATTGGTTTACTCCCTGAAATTGAATCGCGCTATCAAAGTACCAATTTCGCCCATATTTTTTCCGGTGGCGGATATTCCTCCGGTTATTACAGTTATATCTGGGCAGAAGTTCTGGATGCAGATGCGTTTCAGGCTTTTAAGAAGCAAGGTTTGTTTAACAAGGATTTAGCTGCCTCTTTCCGGAAAAATGTATTATCTATGGGCAGTATCGATATGATGGAACAGTATATAAAATTCAGAGGATCCGAACCGGATATTAAAGCATTGCTGGAAAGGCGGGGATTAAATTAATTTTGAGAAAGATGGGGTGGATAGTATTAAATAAATTATTCTTTTATCCACTCCATTGCTTCGGGTAAAGTTTTAAATACACTTATATTATCAATAGGATGGGAAATATCTGAAAATATTTGATACATCCGACTCAATCCAAAAGTGATGTCAAGCGGAGCAATAATAGATGTTTTACCGCCTTGTCGTGAGTGTGCCATTCCTTTTACCTGCTCTGCCAGTATCTGAATTTCACTTGGTTTAATTTCTGATACATTAGCATTGGAAAAATCCCATATAACATTTTTAGTGGGTACGCCGTTATAAAACTTATTGATTACCTCATATATATCCGATATAAGTACCTTCTTATAACAGGAATTTATCGTAAGATCCAGTTCTTCATTTTTGATTGATTGTATCAATATACTATCCCATTAACCAAATACTAACATTTATTAGAAGTTGTGAATTTAGTTTTAAATTATTTATCCATTACAGAAAATATAGAATGCTGCATATTTAATCTTTTGATTGTTCACTTTTATGAATCAAACAGATCGTGTGCGATCCTATATAGATTTATTACTAAAGACTATTTTTGTTTATTAATTTTCATCTATCACAGAATATTCAACATTATCCTTAGATAAAACTGGACAACTGTTTAGATCGGTGATTAGTTTTAACCTTCCTGCAAGGGTACCTAATGTAGTTGCTTATTATCCATTATTTAGAATTTTTATTTGTTACCATCCAATTCTAAGCTTATGTAAGCAATTAAGTTTTTGTATAAATATAAATTTTATCGGGATTTTTTTCAAGCTTATCAAGCACAATTAATTTGAATCAATTCTAATATGAATCCCCTTTTATATTGTTCATGAGAGGAGAAAGTGCAAATGGATTATTTTCCAGAAACGAACTTAGATCCAAAACTCTAAATCTAATTACTATGATTGAATTGACTCTAATGATTTTTAAAACAAAAGACCAAGACTATCCTGTGGCAATACACTTTTTATAAAGGACTTACACCTGCCCGGCGCGGACGGGATCAATCAAAAAACAGTTATTAGCTACTAGTCACTTTTCACACTTTCCCTCAACTGGCAAACCCTCCTGACCAACGACCGTACAGCTCATGCACCTCATGACTATTCCTATAATTTCCCTGCAAACTGCCTGTTGCCACTGCTACTGATTCCCGTATCCAGTCCCCTCTCCGGTTTCCTGTCTCCGGTATCTGTCCTTACTTCACCAGCAGCATCTTCCTCACCATTTCGTACGATCCTGCCTTGATGCGATAGAAATAAATACCGCTGGAAAATCCAGAAGCATTCCACTCAACAGAATAATTGCCTGCGCCCTGCTGTTCGGAAACCAGCGTGCATACCTTTTGGCCCAGGCTATTGTAGATAGATAAATCTATTTGTACGGGCGAATAATTATTCGCCCCAACCGAATAACTAATAACCGTAATCGGATTAAACGGATTTGGATAATTGGCATACAGAACACTCCTCTTTGGCAATCCCGATTCAGAATTCTCAAGAGAGATCACCGGGGAATAATAAAATCCATTCAACAAAGTGTCGGCGAGCCCGTTTTCGTTTATTACGATAACATCCGTGTATCCCTCTTCACCCGAAGGTATTTTGCATTTAAGAATGGTTGATGTATAAAACCGGACGCTGTCTGCCATCGTATCACCAAAATAAACCTGTATCCCTGGCAAAAACTGGCGGCCTATTATCACTGCTGTTTCACCGCCTGTAATGGCCGATTCGGTGGGATCCATGGATGTGATTTCCGGTTTTAATTGCAGCTCCATGGTGGGTGAAGTTAAAAATGGTATATACTGTACCATCATATTTATTTTATCACCAATTTCAGTATTGGGAATTACAGAGCTGCTTCTGTCCGCCCGGGTCGCTGGTCATATACCCGTAACCATTATCTGCGATGTAATTATTCTGTACGATGCACGTATCCATCACGTTAACTTGTATTCCGTTACGTTTATTTTCCATGATATAATTATTTGATATAAGGCAATAATGATTCGTATTGAGGTCTAATCCACCCATCCGGTTTCCCGAGATTGTATTAGCGTCCAAAATGATGCTATCCGACTCAAAAAAGTAGGCGCCATTTATATTGCCATGAATTTCATTACGAATCATTTGTATTAATTGGGAACCGCCAAAATTACATCCGAAACCATTACAGGAAATAATTTGATTTTCTTTCAATAAAAGGGTATCCACATAATTGCTTACAATGCCATTCTCGGTCGCATCCGATATCAGGTTTTCACTGATACTGGCTTTACCTAAATATGCAAATTGTACAGAAGGCATGCCCAAACCGGAAGGATTAATAAATTGATTCAGGTTAATATTGACCAGGGGAGTATTTTGTACAAGCAGGGAAGGTGCAGTGCATCCCGAAACTGTATTATTTTTAATATAGGATTCCTTGCAATCGGAAGTGGATATTCCAACCTGCTCAACATTGGTGATTGTATTTTTTGTAATAGCCAAATGGTCAACTAAATCACAGCCAATAGCATTGCCCTGAATATTGCTAATCGTATTTTGATATATATCAATATAATTAATATCCGGCCCTCTATTCACATCAAAATAATTGTAAATGTAAATACCGGATTCTACTGTATTACTCAAATTATTATCATGAATGACACAGCTGTCTATTTGGTAGGCATCAACTCCACGGTAATTTAGTGAATTCAAATTATTTGAATATACAAATGCCTGAGTAATAGATGCCAGGTACATACCACCGCCGGAGTTCATAATTTTATTATTATAGATATGGGCGGTTTGTAAGTCGGATAATAATATAGCTCCGTCGGCTGGTCGTTGTATGCTGGAAATTTTTCTAACATCCCTATGCCCGATATAAGAAAAAATATTATCACGAATAATAAAATCCCCGCGATCAATCGAATCCCTGTCAACCAGTGCCGGATTGATTTTAGATAAGCCCCGGCCATATATACCCGAGCCGGAATATTGCATAAAATTTTCTTCAATGATAGCGCTGTGAGCATTATATAAAGTGATATCATTAATTCCGTTTTCTTCAAAAAAGTTGGATTTAATATGTATTGCTTCCGGCACATAAAAAGTCGTGTCAAGACTGCCGCCGGAACTGTCAATAACTACAATACCGTCCATCCTGATCCCGTAATTCGTACATCGATTAACGGTATTGGATAAAATCTCAGTTTCGGTTACCCCCATCAACTGAATACCTTCCGAGCTATACAACACTGGCACTTGTAATTCAAATACTCTGGCAATTATATCAGGCATCTTTTTTTCAGTACCCGCACTGTTAGGTAACCTTATGTCACCTGTATTGCCTATCGTATTCGAAAGGATAGAATTACCGGAACCGGCATATATAAAAATACCGGAATATCCATTATTAATTAAGTCATTTTTTTCAATAGTATTATTACCGCTATCCATGTTTAAATAAATCCCGCCCTCCATGTTGAGTGTGATGTAATTATTGATAATGGTAGTATTTCCGGAATTATAAATTTCTATCCCTTTACCGGCGTTCGACCAGATATAGTTATCATTGATGATATTATTTTCCGAAGCCTTTACTGATATGCCCGAACCGTCCCCTTCCGAAATCC
>JARRPN010000122.1:0-18308 GCA_037382875.1 Calditrichaceae bacterium
GCCGAACTGGATGAGATCAATAACTCCGTACGAAATCAGCCAGAAATGCCATACAATACATATTTCAGTGGTATTATTACAAAAGTAGGAAGACTCAAATACAATATGCCAAAAGGCAGCAGCAGTTTCGGAAAATATGCCAACTATGCCTGTGCACAACAATTATCCGCTGATATTCAATCGCTAAATTATAAATTTAACCGCAGCTTGGATGCCTATCGCAGCGCTGACAGGATTGTACCGCAGTTGAACGATTACAAAGCAAATAAACAGTACAGCAGCATGATTCGTTTGCTAAAACAAACACCCGGAATGGACTTTTTAACTGACACTTATAAAAACCTGGATGAACTATCTATTAACAAGCAGGCAATGGAAGTTCGCACAGCTATGAATAATGCCAACTGGGCAGGGGCTGAATCGGAATTAAAATCCTTGCATCTGGATCAGAATTTTCTCAGACCATCTGTAATCAGACCACAAAAATCTCAGACAGTGAAAGCACTTGATGATACTTTAAGCAATCGGGTATCGCGAATATCCAAGCAGCGTGCCCGGCAATTTGTAGCAGAGAATATCAATACATTGTCCAATGTAGATACGTTATACAACAGTGCTGCATTTACGCCCATTTATAGCAGAACTTTTTCATCCGTCGGTCAGGCTGATTTGGAACGTGAAAGACTGGTACTTAATAAGGATCTGACTTATTTAAAAGAACAATATTTTCCGGCCACAGCGATAAAAAAATTATATGCTGATTTTGTTAAAAATCCGGATAATGACGGTGTGTTAAAGGCACGGGCTATTGCTACACATGGTGATCAATATAAGGGTGATGATAAACAGGTAAAGATCTGGGCTGCAGAGTGTAATCCATGGGCCTCAAAATGGATCACAAAAGCTAAGGATTACAGAAAATTATATGCATTGCCAATTAATAACTCTCAAAGTGCCAGCAATGAATATGTATTTCGATTAAACATACGTATACCTTCGGATGCGAAATTTCCGACCTATGACATTAATGTAAAATTACCAAAAGATGTAGCCAAGGATGCTGCCAGTGATCAATGGTATAAAAGTATTACCCTGAATAAAGATCCAATCAAGAATGAAGGATACTACCAGATTACTGCCCCTTCATCATCCAATGATTATGAATGTCAGATTACGCCGGTTCGTATGCGTAAAGATGAAGATAATATTCTGGGTCATGGAATTTGTGGAGGAAGACAATCCGGAGATGGCCAATGATATCCGCAACCTGATGTTTGTCTTCGAAGATCTGACCGGCATTGACGATGGTCTGGGTGAATTCGTTGAACTGGATGCCAATAATAATGTAGTTATACGATTGAAACCGAGAAAAAAATGGCATGAAAGTTATAATATAGCTGTAAAAGATGACGAAGTTACCCTCTCTGAAAAAGAAGCTGTGTATTTTGTTGCACAGGATTTGAATTTTACGTTAAAACGAATTCAGAGACTGGGTAGCTTATCTCCGGATTATATTCTTGTATCACAGGCAGTCGAGGGGATGACGTTCAGTGGTCCGGATGACAATAATGAAATACGTTTAAAATTCTATGATGACCGTATCTGGACGGAAGCAGATATTAAAGAGGTCTTATCCTTTAAAATTCTACCTCATAATTCCGATATTAACCAGGCAGAATATTTAAACGGTACCGGGCCCTATATGTACACACATGCTACCGAAGAAAATGTTTTAAATTACCAGGTAAATCCTTCCGGCGCAGCGGTAATTCCGGAGTTAAAATTACAGCCATTCATTGACAATAGTACATATACGACTGAACTGAAAAATGGTAATATCAATTGCCTGTTAAGTACCCCTTTTGGTAGCCTATCGCCGATTCTGAGTGATTCCCAGGATTATTTTATCAAATCCAATATCAGCACAACCCTGTTCGCAATTTTGTTCAATGTGGAACGACTCAGTGTGACCCAGCGACGGGAGTTAAGAAACCTGATCGATAATAAAAAAATACTGGAACGATTTTTTAAGGTTAATACCGAGCAGCAGCGGCATATTGAAGATTATAAAGGGAATAAGGATAATTACAATGATTATCTGAATTACAGTATATTCCCTACTTCATCTTATTATGTCGATAACAAAGTTGTTATCCCGGCACGGGAGCGAAACACACCGGATCTATCGGTACTGCCAGATACGGTCCGCATTCAAACCTGTTTGAATTATGGATTTCGTGAAGAGCTTTCGGAGCTGGTTCAGATTATGAATGATCCGACCCTATTTGGCGGCAAAATTAAAGTCACTGCTGTTCAAAATGATGAAATCAAACGTGGTAATTACGATGCGGTACTCATAGCTTATTCCGGATATCGCAGCAATTTTCTATATGATTTATATGAAATATTTCTACGCGAACCTGATTTCAGTTTACACAATATCAACCTGATCACTGACTCAGATGGCCGTGGCATGCGCATGGTTAATGAACGTTCATTTGAAGCAAACAAGAATTTCTTCAGGATTGATCTGGCCTCCGGACATCCTGAGCGCGATAATTTCGTCAAGCTTCTGGATTATATCTATGGATTTATGTCAACCCGTGAAGTGGGTGATAAGCAGGCCTATGCACAATTCCTTGACGAACTGGATCAGGAAATGGCTCTGGGCAGCTGGTTGTTCTCGTTGCCTTCTCTGGCATATTTCAGAACTCAATTCGATAGTAAGAGTGTTGACCTGTATGGTGTAGCTTCCCAACTTTCCACAATTGAGAAATGGCGGGAGAAAAAAGAAGATTAATTTTGAATTAAAATAATTGTTAGCGATATTTAAAAAAACCTCTTTACTCAAGAGGTTTTTTTATAGTTTCAAATTTCAATCAAAAATAGCATTTCACTAAAAGTCTTAAAGTTAAATGAGAGTACTAGCAACAACTTTAGTTTTTTTCACTAGTATTGTTTATTGTCAGATTGCTGATTTTCTAATCGTAGAAGATCCATCGGCACTGACTATTTATAACAAATACCAGCAATCCATTTCAGACCAAATACAAAATCAGTTTGTTCCTTTTACCCCTTTCCAGATTATTGAACAGGATGAATTGTTAACTGACCAGATTTCTCACGCCTCTCGGGTTCTATTTGAAGATGATATCTACTTCATTCTTAAGGAGGATGAAGATAATTACATTTCTGATAAAAATGAGTATTACGGATTATTTGAAAATTGTAAACTGCTCGGAGATACCATTAAAATTCTAAGAAATAACAGGGTGTCCATATTTTCAAAACCTATATATCTTTATAACAAAAATCAGCATATGTATCTTGATGAAAATCAGAATTGCATCCGAATTTTTAAATATAAAAACCTATATTATCTGAAAATGCCCGGTGACAGCACAGTTTTTGGTTGGTCTCAATTGCCACGAAACGGCTGGGAAGTGAGTCATGGATCACAATTATCATTGCATGTGATTCCTGATAACTTAGTATCACGGTTGAAAATCCGGGTTGATGCTGCCAATCAGGATTATGAAAACTTCTTCGGTTACTTCGGTAAAAAATATAATACTGAAAATAGGATACCTTACTGGGATATAGAAATCACTGACTATGAGATTCAGGGTACACTGAATGATCCTTCATTTGCTGAAAATTTAAAAAATAGTAACCGATATCTGATGCAGGATATTGACAACCTTTTTCTGGGATCCAATTTTACACTCATGTATACGGATAGCACATTTTTTGTTAAACCCATAAGTAGACACAGATAAATGACTTTCAAAAAGAAATTAATTGAACATCTTTTAAGCTTAATTTTAATAACCTCGTTATTGGGTACATTTCTTTATTTTACTATTGAAAATAAAAACATTCAGAACACACAAAAGAATGAAAGAATTGAACCGTATTTAGGTTTATCTTTTATTGATTTTGACAACCCATTTGACCGTGCCCTTCTCCTTGATGTTCTGAATACATATAAACCCGGTCAGCAATCCGCCCATGAATCATTAATAAAAACCATTGAACAATATCGGAAAACAAACCTCATTGAAGGTATGGAAGAGGCTTATCGGAAAGAACAGCTATCTTCAAAAAAGTGGCAACAACTTTCTATGATGTATGCAAAATTCATTTTGATATATATTTTTGTAATGATTTTAACTTACTATGGGGTACAAACATTCGGAATCTTGCGATTCATCCGCAAACAACAAAATCGGAAATCGCACCTTTTAAGTTTTTTTCAACAATTAGTTACTAAACCTAAATATAAACGATTTAAAGATTATTTAAATTATTACTTGCAAACCATTCTGCACCTTTTAAAATCCATCGTCATTGCCCTGGCCTATTTTATATTGTTTGCACCGGCTTATGTGATTGCTTATTCACTTAAAACACAGTTGAACACCAATACTATATTTTTTATGATTATCCTGGCTGTTATATCAAACGGTTTACTCATCACTTATACAAATAAATTTTATACTTTCCTTGTGACCGAAAGCCGCAAGGGATATGTCCAAACGGCTATTGTCAAAAACCTTAATATGTCCTATAAACGAACACAGAAATCGGCTATAAACTATGCATCCATCTTTAATGTTCGTAAGCATTTTCCAATGCATGTATTTCAACATATTTATATAAATGCCCGATATCAGTATTTGCAGACTATAAAAGAACAAGCATCCTTTTTAATCAGCGGACTTATCATTATAGAGATGGCGCTCAACATTCAAGGCCATTTCAGTTATGAATTATTAAAACAGCTATTATATAAAAATTATGATATTGTCACTGTTATAATATTGGGTATTTTTTATATCGTAAAATTAACCGAAATTTTTACAGACTGGCTCACCTATAAAGAATCAATCAAATATGAAAATGTGGAACCGGTTGGTGCCAAATGAGAAATGTATTACTGAAAATAAAGCAATATTCAATTTATATTTATTCGCAAAAAGACAAATTTTGGCTTATCGTCTGGTTAGGTATTCTTGCAATAACTTTTATCTGGAACATTCTTTTCTTAAATAAACCGGCGTTAAGACTCATTATTGATGGGTTTTTAAATACGCTATATATTTCTATTCTTGTCGTAATTTTTTCATTTATACTGGGTTGGATAATCGGACTTGTTGTTGTAAGATTTGAATCATCACCATTTCAGCTTCCATATTTCCTATTAACGTTTGTTCTAAATCTTATAAGGTCAATCCCTCAGATTGTAGGCATATTGATAGGTTATATAGGTATAACCTATTTAATCACAGCTAATATAGTTAATAATGCCTGGCTGATAATGACAACCATGGCATTGGTTATTAGCCTTTTTATTTTTAATGAAGTTATTGATCTGATCCGGGAGCGTATTAACCACTTTAAAAAGCTGGATTTCTACAACGCTATGAAAGTATGCGGCATATCTGAAAATAGAATTATCAATTTCGATATTCTCTGGAAAAACAGCCGAATTCATATATTAAACAAATTAATCGCTATCTTTGGCAGTGCTATATTTTTACAGTGCACTATTGATTTTATTGTTTCAGTCGGTCTTTCAACACAAGTAAGCGCAGTCAGTCTCCCTACCACTCTCGGAAGTCTTCTGGCTAAGATTGACAGCAAACAAGATATTTTGGCTATCGGTAACACGCTAATGAATCCATCGTATTTTTCACATATATTTTTTGAACATCTGCAGGGTGTCACGGTGGCTTTCTTGATTGTTTTTACTCTGCTTTCTGTATATAAAATTTCTAATGGCTTTTCTGAGAGAAATCGCTTATGAGTAATACCGGTTTAAATATAAATATAAGTGATGGTGACAGAACACTGGTTCACATTGATAATTTTTCCTTTAGCACAAATAAAATTACCTTCTTATTTGGTGAATCCGGTATCGGTAAATCTATGATAAGCAAAGCAGTCTACGGTTTACTTGATCCCGATGAATTACAGATTAAAATTAATAACAAAGCATATCAAAGCTATTTGAATCTTCCGGTTACCCGGCAAATTAAACAGAATGGTTTTTTTGTATTCCAGGAACCTTCTTCCCATCTGAATCCTCTGCTTAAAATTGAAGATCAGCTTAATGAAGGGGCTATTGATGAGAATCTGGATGAGAAATCCATTTTGCAATATCTGTGGGATACATCGGATGATACTGCCATAAAGAAAATTGTTGATATCTATCCCAGGCCATACCGTCCAAGCGGTGGTGAAAAACAGCGTATCTTATTAGCAATGGCTTTTAAAAAAATCAACTTTGCCTTACAAAATTCTGATTCTTCATCTTCCAATTTGTTTGTATTTGATGAGCCTACCGGAAGTCTGGATAACCATTTTAGAAATCTGTTTTTACAATTATTGTTTGATAAGTTTAATCAGAAATCTTTTACTTCTCTGTTCATTACACATGATTATTCCATCATAAGCTGGATAATGCAGCATCATAAAAATATGATGGATCATATCGATTTCAAGGAGTTATCACGAATCGATTCTACTAAGGTGAAATTAGAGTATTTTGCACCTGACCAATATTTGAACTGGCTCAATAATATAAAGAAAGCCACTGTTCAGAGTGCTGAAACTGGAACTTCTAAATCAGAAGTTTTGACAATCAATAAACATTTTCACATATATGATCGCGCATACACGATTTATTCGGATCCTGAATTTAAACAACCTTCTGACCTACATATTAATAAAGGTGAAATGGTCTATTTAAAAGCCGGTAGCGGTGTTGGGAAAACTACCCTGGCAAAAATAATTATGGGATTGCAGCTAGCAGATCAATTTGAATTTGAAATATCAGGTTTGAATTTATCCGATCAAACCAAGCTAAAATTGTGGAAAAAGTTTATCTGGGGTAAAAAGATTGGAATGGTCTTTCAGCATGCAGATGAAGCACTGAATCTTGAGGCCAACGTGAAAGAAAGTCTGGATGGTTTAAAAAGCAAAAAACTTAGGGGCGACTTTTTAAGATAATTATATCTCATAATGAAGAAATATTTGAAAATTTAATTGATTCGAACCATACATATTTTTTAAACTTCAAATAATCTATTTATTAAATTGGATTGTTAATGCCATTCGAATTCTGGTACACATTAGTTATATTTAGCTTAATGATCGTATTCATCATTCGGGAAATTGTTGATACCGAAATTGTAATGTTTTCTGCGGTTATACTTTTAGTTGTAGGTAAAGTAATTACTATTGAGCAGGCATTTGTCGGATTTTCCAATGTGGGTATGCTGACCATCGGATTGCTATTTGTCATAGCCGGAGCCTTACATCATTCAGGTGCTATAGCTCTGCTAAACAATTTTATTTTTGGCAAAAAAAGATCGGGTATTAAAAGCAAACTCACACGGATATTGTTTCCTGTGGCTGCTGTTTCAGCTTTTATGAATAACACACCCGTGGTGGCTATCTTAATTCCTGCAGTTCGTTCCTGGGCTGATCGCAATAATTTTTCAGCTTCTAAGTTTTTAATACCCCTATCCTATGCAGCTATATTGGGGGGCATGTGTACACTAATTGGTACCAGTACTAATTTAATCATTTATGGTTTAATGATTGATTTTGGTATGGAAGGTATGGGATTATTTGAAATATCAAAACTTGGTATTCCCGTCGCTATTCTGGGTCTGTTATATATTATTTTTATTGGCTATCGCATCCTACCCGAACATAAAGAATCTTTTACTATGATTGAGGAAAAAACCAGGGAATTTGTTATTCAATTAAAAATAACCGAAAGCTATCCACATATTGGAAAGACCATCGAAGAAGCCGGATTACGCCATTTACAGGGATTGTTTCTATTTCAAATTTTTAGGGATAATCAGATGATTGCACCGGCAAAACCAACTCAAAAGTTAAAAGTGAGTGATCGATTATTTTTTACCGGTTTGCCCAAAACCATTCTCGAACTGCAAAAGACACCCGGATTAGAATTATTAAAAGATTCCACTTTCGATTTAAAACAATATGATTCAACTATGGTTCGGCCATATGAAGCTGTAATTTCCACTAGCTCACCTCTGATTGGGAAAAATGTGCGCAATAGCAATTTCCGTGAAAATTACAATGCTGTAATTATCGCCATCCATCGTAATGGCACTCGTATAAATAAAAAAATTGGTGATATTGTTCTGCAAAGCGGAGATACACTTTTGCTTTTGGCAGGAAAAGATTTTTATCGAAAGTGGTATACTTCCAACGATTTTTATCTGATCTCTCAGTCTGAGGTTGTGCCCTCAAAACCTAAATGGCAGGTTTTTGTGTCATTTGCCTCCATAGCTTTATTATTAATTCTGATGATATTTAAAATTCTGCCTCTGGTTGCTGCTGCTGGTCTGGCTGTTATACTGGTTCTGGCTACCAGGGCAATATCACCTTATGAAGCCAGACAATCCATTGATTTCAGAGTCCTCGTGGTTATTGCTTCAGCCTTTGGTATAGCGGAAGGATTGCGCTCATCAGGTGTTGCAGAATTTATTGCTCAGGCTATTGTCTATGGAGGTGAATCATTCGGCATGATAGGTTTCACAGCTGGAATATTTATAATAACGGGTATCTGCAACTATTTTATAACCAATAGTGCTACTGCTGCTATTGTTTTTCCAATCATTTTTGTCGCCGCTCAACAAATTAATGTTGATCCACGACCCTTTATTATTGCCCTGGCTATAGCGGCATCAGACAGCTTTGCCACACCGATTAGTTATCAGACAAATCTAATGGTTTATGGTCCGGGCGGGTATACGTTTAAAGATTTTTTTAAAATTGGATTTCCAATGCAAATACTTGTCATGGTAACTGCAATTATTTTGTTTCAGATATTTTATTTTTAATATAAAAAATTTTTTGAGGATTTTATATGAACGTACTTATTATCGGTGCTGGGCGTATGGCTCACGGACTTGTCCATGATTTTCTGCAACAACCTGACCTTCAATCGTTACAGGTAGTAGATAATTCGCCTGAATCGTTAAAGACACTGAATGCCAAATTTAAAAATTCCAAATTGTCCACTAATCTATGCAATGCAAAAGATATAATACAGTTGAAACCATATTTTCAAGAGACTGATGGTGCCATTAGTGCAATTCCTTACGATTTCAATCTAGAAATGACCAGACTTGCCATACAGACTAAGACTCATTTTGTTGATCTTGGCGGGAATAATACGGTAGTCGATAAACAATTTACTCTGGATGAACAAGCTAAATCAAAGGGTGTTGGCATTATACCGGATTGCGGTTTGGCTCCGGGTATGGTCTCGGTGATCACTGCTCATGCTGTAAACAAGCTGGCCCGGGTAGATAGTCTGAAAATTCGTGTTGGCGGATTGCCGGTTAATCCCAAACCACCGTTAAATTATATGCTGGTTTTTTCGCCTCATGGTCTGATCAATGAATACATTGAACCGGCTGTGATTTTAGAAGACGGTAAAATTACAACTCGCCCATCCATGACTGAAGCGGAAGAATTGGAGTTTCCATCACCATTTGGATTACTGGAGGCCTTTTATACGTCCGGCGGAACCTCAACATTACCAAAAACCTATGAAAATAAAATCAGTCACCTGGATTATAAGACTATTCGTTATCCGGGACATTGTCATATTTTTAAAGCCATGCTTGATTTGGGATTTGCTGATGAAACAGAATTTAAATACAAAAATATCACTTGTAATAACCGGGAAATATTTGAAAAAATGCTCATCCAACCTCTAAGTTATGAAAGTGATGATGTTGTTCTGATTCGTGTTACAGCTATTGGTCACAAAGAAGGTAGCAATAAAATTGTTCAATATCAGTGTATCGATTATCAGGATCATAAAACCGGATTAACCGCTATGATGCGAACCACCGCTTTCCCTGCTGCTATAATTTTGCAGATGCTTATTCGTGGTGATATTACTGATCAAGGTGTTTTAAGGCAGGAGCTCAGCGTGCCAAGTGGAAAATTTATGAAAGAATTGGAAAAGAGAAAGATATTTTTTAATAAGCTGGATTAAATAAAATAATTACTATAAAACTATTCCTCTCTCTTGGGAGGGTGATTAATATTTTTGAAACATAAGATGACTAAAAATATATTTATTTCCATTTTATTTATTTCAAATATACTGTTTTCTCAGAATCCCAAAATCGACAGGTTGATTAGATCAAAACAATCTACAGCAAATCTTAAAAATGCTACCTGGAGCCTGTATGCAGCATATGTAGATAATGGCCAACATATTATTGACTATCAGAGCCAGTTTACCCTTACCCCCGCCTCCGGTTTAAAACTGGTTACTACAGCTGCAGCTCTGGAAATATTAGGTGAAGAATATCAATGCATAACCAGGCTGTATTATGATGGTTCATTATCCTCAGACGGTATTTTAAAAGGGAACATTTATATCCGGGGCGGTGGCGATCCTACGCTCGGCTCAGATCGTATTACTGGTTCTCTGCCACTGGATAGCCTGATGATTACCTGGGTAAATACAATCAAAAAAACAGGCATAAAAAATATTGAAGGTTCCATATTTGCTGATGCTCTATTGTTTGATTATAAACGAACACCAGACTACTGGAGCTGGATTGATATTGGAAATTATTACGGTGCCGGACCTTGTGCATTATCCATTAATGATAATTTGTACTATCTGCTTTTTGAACCAGGCAAATATGCCGGACAGCCGGCTAAAGTTTTGGCAACAAAGCCAGAAATTCCCGGATTAACCTTTATCAATCATATGCAAACCGGACCAAGATTTTCAGGTGACAACGGGTACATATATGCGGCACCCGGACAGTTTGAAGCTTTATTGGATGGAACTGTGCCTGCTGGCCGAATGGTTTTTAAAATAAAGGGCGCTATTCCGGATCCGGCACTATATACAGCTCAGAGACTATATCAGGAATTAATCAATAAGGGAATCATTATTACGGATTATCCGGCAAAAATAAAAAATCCTCATGATTATAATTCTTCTAAATTAATTCATACAACCGTATCCCCCTCGTTGAAAGATATAGTATTTATCATCAATAAAAAAAGCTTCAACCTTTATGCTGAGCAGTTAGTAAAATTGATAGCATTATCTCAAAATCAAACAGGTTCTTTGGAAAATGGTCTTAAAATTATTGAAAATTTTCTAAAAGATAATTCAATTTCAACAGATGGTCTGGCACTATATGATGGTTCGGGATTATCAAGATCAAATTTAATAACCACTAAGACGATGGTTGAATTATTAAAATTTATGACTAAACAATCTTCGTTTGAATCATATTATAATTCACTCTCTGTTGCAGGTGATGAGGACGATGAAGGCAATTTCAACAGTTTTGGTAATGGTACTGTAATAGAAGATAATGCACGCATCAAATCAGGATTCATATCTAACATTCGCAGTCATTCAGGTTATGTTCGGGATCGATCAGGTCGTTTGATTGCATTTTCATTTATATGTAATAATTATCATGGAAGTACGGGTACAATTAATAAAATACACAAAAACCTGATGATTAAACTGGCCGAACAATAAAGATATAAAATTTCTATTTGAAAACCGATGGCTTTATGTTTTATATTTGTGATCATCCTTAGTGATTAACGGAATTCATGTATGAAAATAAAAGAATCTATCGATAAAAAAGTTGCTGTACTTGCCATTCATGGCAACCTGATGGGGCCACCGGATACGGTTGATCTTTATGAACGAGTACGAGATTTAACCGAGAATGGTGTTTTCAGAATTATACTTGATCTGAAACATGTAAAATGGATTAACAGTTTAGGTGTGGGTTCCATCATGCATGCACTTTCGATTATTCAGAAAGTAGATGGCCAGCTTCATCTTGCTAATTTAACCGATAAAGTTCGTAGTGTATTCGTCATGGCTCAGTTGAACAAATTATTTAAAATACATGAATCCGTAGAAGATGGCATAGCCCTGCTAAACAATTCATAAAAGCCATGAGATTGATAACGAGGGTAAGGTCTAAAATGCCATAAATCCCTTGTATTGATTGGTAATTAGTGATATATTTTTTCTTTACATAGATTATATTTTGATTTATCGGAGGTCGTATTGTCAACATTAATGGTATCTATTTCAGGCATCCGTGGTGTCGTTGGCGAATCACTCACACCGCAGATCATTTCCAAATATACCCTGGCTTTTGCTGCATATCTCAAAGGTGGAACTGTAATTGTGGGACGTGATTCACGTGTCTCGGGTCCGTTTGTTGCTAATATTGTAAAGGGCTGTCTAATTGCTTCAGGCTGTAAGGTTATCGATATCGGTATTGTACCCACACCAACGGTTCAGCTTGCTATTGAACATCATAAAGCTGTTGGAGGTATTGCCATTACTGCCAGCCATAATCCAATTCAATGGAATGGCTTAAAATTTATGGGTAGTGACGGACGATTTCTGAATCCGGAAAAAGCCGGTAAAGTATACCAGATGGCAGACAACAATAAACTTTCACTAAAAACATGGGAAGGTATTGGCAGCGAGGAAAAAGATGATCAGGCCAACCGAAGACACATTGAATCAGTACTGAAATTGTCATTGATTGATGCAGAAGCGATTAAGGCTAAAAAATTTAAAGTTGTGATTGATACCGTTAATGGTGCGGGTGGGCTCATTATTCCCCAATTGTGTGAAGCTCTGGGCTGTGAAGTAATCAGCATAAACGAAGAAGCCAACGGAAAATTTGCTCATACACCAGAACCATTACCTGAAAATTTAACGCAGCTTTCAGAAAAAGTCCGCGAAGTCAATGCGGATGTCGGATTCGCAGTGGACCCGGATGTAGATCGATGTGCTATTGTGGATAACACCGGAAAACCCATCGGGGAAGAATACACGTTAGCTATTGCAGCAAAACTGGTATTCAGTAAAAAAATGGGACGCATAGCTGTAAATATGTCCACATCGCGAGCATCAGAGGATATAGCAAAATATTACAATTGTATGTTTGTTCGCAGTAAAGTTGGCGAAATTAATGTGGCTGAAAAAATGCTTGAGATTGACGCGATAATCGGCGGTGAAGGTAATGGCGGTGTTATTTTGCCGGAACTTCATTTAGGTCGGGATGCACCAGTAGCTGTGGCTTTGACATTACAATATTTACTGGAATTTGACGGGACGATGAACGGATAAAGTTTTGGAAGCAATGGCTCAGAGATATAAAGATCATGAAGTTAATTTGCTGGATGGTGTGAAAATCGACATAAAGAACAGCTGGGTACATCTGCGGAAATCCAATACAGAGCCAATTGTGAGGATTATTTCCGAAGCACCGACTGCTGAAGAAGCGGAAAAACTTGGCCAAAAATTCATGGCTGAAATTAAATCTTTAATGTAATTATTGAGCCACAGAGTGCACAGAGACTACAAAAAATTAGTGCACTCTGTGTTCTCAGTGGCAAATTTAAAAAATTATGATTATTTGTCATGTTATTGGTGATATTGTTTCAACGGTAAAAAACAAAGAATTCACCGGTAAAAAAATTATGATTGTGCAGCCAATGGACCTAGAAGACAAGGCTGAAGGAGATGCTCTTCTTGCTCTGGATTCCGTTTAGGTGGTGTCGGGTATCGCGTTTTGGTAATGCGTGAAGGTGTTTCAGCTCGCATTGTATTTAATAATAACAATATTCCTGTACAGGCTGTAATAACTGCGGTAGTGGATGGAATTGATATACAAAATGTCTAAAGTGACTAGAATGCCCTAAAGTGAACTAAAGTTAAAATAACTATAGACAATTTAGATATTTATAAACATTTAACTTTCAGGATTTAACATGTCCAGTATTACCAGAGAAATTATTGAAGATATCATTTCACAGGTCGTAGCAGAATCAAATATATCGATGAGTCAGACCTGTTCTGTTTGCGGCACTCAAACCAAACCATTTACCTATGATGGCGCCAATGAGTTAATCTCTTTTGGCGCAAGCCGTGTAGGTGCCGTTGCTCCCAGTTGCCCACCCAAAGCAGAATTGGCAAAATGGATAGATCATACCGTATTGAAGCCGGATACGACTGAAGCTCAAATTAAATCCATCTGTGAAGAAGCTATTCAATATAATTTTGCTTCTGTCTGTATCAATCCAACCTGGGTGCCATTGGCATACAAAATGTTACGCGGCCACCCTTCCAAAGTATGTACGGTTATCGGCTTTCCTTTAGGATCGACATTCCCTGAAGTGAAAGCATCAGAAACGCGGCTGGCTGTAGAAAAAGGTGCTGATGAAATTGATATGGTGATCAATGTCGGGGCACTTAAATCCAGTGATTTTGAATTGGTTGAACGAGACATCCGAGCAGTTGTAAGAGCAGCTGGACGGCAGATTATAAAGGTAATAATTGAAGCTTGTTTATTGACCGATGAAGAAAAAGTACAGGCATGTGCGATTGCTAAAAGAGCAGGCGCAAACTTTGTTAAAACATCAACCGGATTCAGCTCCGGTGGAGCAACCGTAAAGGATGTGGCATTGATGCGTAAAGTTGTTGGTTCTGAGATGGGAGTAAAAGCAAGTGGTGGTGTACGAACTTATGACGAGACCTGTAAAATGGTTGAAGCCGGTGCAACCCGAATCGGAGCCAGCGCCAGCGTCGCAATTGTAGGCAATAATAAAGGCAAAACAACGTATTATTGAAAAACATATGACCACATACGAACTGATCAGCAAAAAGCGCGATGGACACGATCTAACCGATGATGAAATAAGTTATATCATCGATAGCTTCACCAAAGGAAACCTTCCTGACTACCAGATGTCCGCCTTTCTTATGGCTACATTTTTCCGGGGTATGAATGATCAGGAGACTATGTCGTTAACCCGATCCATGCTGGAGTCCGGTGAGACAGTTGATCTAACTGAAATCCCAGGTATTAAAGTAGATAAACACAGTACTGGCGGTGTGGGTGATAAAGTATCGATTGTGCTGGCACCGATTGTCGCAGCTGCAGGTGTTCCTGTACCAATGATATCCGGACGTGGGCTTGGACATACCGGCGGTACACTGGATAAGCTGGAAAGTATTCCCGGTTTTCGGGTAGATTATTCTATTAAAGAATACAAAGAAAAAATTGCCAAAATTGGTGTCTGTTTAATTGGCCAGACACCGACACTGGTACCAGCTGATAAGAAAATGTATGCTTTACGTGATGTAACTGCAACAATTCAGGCCATCCCATTGATCACTGGAAGCATCATGAGTAAGAAACTGGCCGAGGGGATTGATGCACTGGTACTGGATGTCAAGACCGGCAAAGGCGCATTCATGTCCGCTTATGATAAATCAGTTGAGTTAGCAAAAAAATTAATTGCTGTAGGTGAACAATTTGGCAAACCAACTATCGCTTATATCACCAACATGGATGAACCGCTTGGCAATAAGATCGGCAACTGGCTGGAAATTGAAGAATGCATCGATGCATTACACGGTAATGGGCCGGAAGATCTTATGGACGTTTCTCATCAGTTAAGTGGTACGATGATATATCTGGGAGGAAAAGCAGACTCCATCGAACAGGGTGTATCGATATCAAACGAGATGATTGAATCAGGTAAAGCCTACGAGAAATTTCTGGAGATAGTAAAGGAACAAAATGGTAATTCTTCATATATTCAATCACCGGATAAGTATAAAAAAGCAAAGTATATATCCGAAATAAAAGCTGATCAATCCGGTAATATTCAATCAATGGATGCGCTTGAAATAGGACTAACATCTGTATCTCTCGGTGCCGGCAGACAAAAATCAGATGATATTATCGAACCGGAAACCGGTATTATTCTGCATAAAAAGATTGGTGACAAAGTTACCTCTGGAGAATCCATTTTCACAATACATACAAATAAACCAAACATTTCGGAACAGGCAAAGAACCGATTGTTAAGAGCAATTGGGATAAGTGACAAGCCTGTTAAAAAAGAACCTCTTATTTTAGAAAAACTGGATAAGAATTCTCTCTAAATAAAATTAATTTTTAAATATGGGTAAAATTACCAAACGTCAAGAAAAGCGAATCAAATATTTCTTAAAAGAGAAAGCTGAACGAAGGGATAAGCAGGAGCTCATTCACCAGGATGGTCAGAATAAATTTATTGATAAACATCTTCCTTATATTCGCAAAATTGCCCCCAATCTGGATCAGATACTCATTGTTACCTCTTTTGTTACACCACCTGTTAAACCGGGATTGGTGGATCGGCTTCTTGTATTGGCAGAGATAGAATCACTTAATCCTATAATCTGTTTCAATAAAACAGATCTGCTTGATAATCCGGATGAAGCTAAAGATATTGTATCGATTTATAAAAATATTGGCTATGATACTTTTGCCAGTTCAGTTAAGAAGCATGAGAACATTGAGGAAATACACGAATTATTAAAAGGGAAACGTACTGCTCTGGCTGGTCATTCCGGCGTGGGTAAAAGCAGTTTGCTGAATGCCATGGTTCCCAAATTAAAACTTCGTGTAAACGATGTTAGCCAAGCCAGCAATAAAGGCAAACATACCACAACAAAAATTCGTATTTATTCGCTGGATAAAAAAACTGATGTTATCGATTTACCGGGTCTGAAGCTGGTTGATTTTGTGGATATTCATCGGGATGAGGCACGGTTTTATTTCAGGGAATTTTTACAATATGCCGAGCAATGTAAGTTTCGTGATTGTCTGCATTTATCGGAAATAGACTGTGCAGTAAAAAACGCCGTGAACGAGAAACTAATCGATGCACGGCGCTATGAATCTTATTGTCACTTTGTGAATAGTCTAGGATAGATTTTCTTTTAATAAAATGTTTAGTGTAATCATAGACCATTTTAATTAAGATAAAAGGTGCTAGTTATTTCTGAATAATTTAATTTCTTATTGTCTTGTAAATTCATTTGTGCTTGGAACTATTACATCCCCAAAATCAACATCCATTACAATTTTTAACTTATCTCCTTTTACACTGTATTCAGTTTCCATCGGATCTTCTCCTTCTTCATAAATTGTAAGATTATTACCAGATGTAGACCATGTACCATTTGTCGTATCCGAATAATCTCCAGACGATTCAATGGTCGTATATGTATGATCATCCCTGATTGTCAAATGAACAGAATAACCTTCTTCTTCTGGATATTCAACTATGGAACCATAAATTGGGACAGTATAAGTGACCTTAGTAAGCAACCAAATACCTTCTAAAGAACCATCATCATTAGAAGTACTATCTGAGCAATTTACAATAAAAAAACTATTTAAAAGTAACAAAATTTTATAAAAATGTTAAGTGGATTGTTGTATACAAATAATTTAGGAAATATTATACAATTTTCTTATCAAAATAAAAATATATTAATCGTTGAAATTAGTGGTCAATTATAATATATAATTCTATGATTACTTAAAACTCTTCCCGCATTGATCCTGTCTGCATCTTAAATTGCTGATCAACTACTTTATAATGTTGTTCTTCATCCCGGGCCAGATTGTTTAACAGCATAATCAGTTCATCATCTTTTACGGCTTTAGCTGCCTTCAGATAGCGCTGCTGGGCCATATATTCCCGTTTAAGTGCAATTTCCCAAACCTGCTCAATAGTTAAATTTTTATCCAACTCCGGACGGTCGCCATGCGAGGTTAAAGCTACATCGAAAATACTTTCATCTTCAATAGGAATATCCAAATCAAATATTCCGGTTTCTCGAATATTAAACAATGTCTTTTCGTGTTCAATTTCTTCTTTCTCCAGACGGTTTAAGAATTGTATTGATTTTTCATCTTTTGCAACTGAGGCACCATGTTTATATAATTTCTGAGCATTTATTTCCTGATCGATAGCTAAATTCAAAAAATCCTTTAATGTATTCATAAGAAACCTCCAGGTAGTTCAATAAGATCGAAAAAATTTAAATGATTGCCAATGAGTAATTTACCATTTTATCCAATAATAATCTAATTATTTAACACTACTTAGATTTCATATATAACATTTGAATAATCTGTATATCATTTATTTAATCTAATTTTCATTTTTGATATAATATCCTTTAAGGTACCACTTTTGTGGATCTATCATCGGTTCACTCGCTGAAATAATTTTAACCGGTTTTTTGCTCAAATCCATTCTTCTAGTACTATCCTGTACTACAATTTCCATCGGTAAAACATAATCAATATTAGGGATCGATATTTCAAATGTATTTTGTGCCACACTATCAATTTTTACTTTTGGCAAAGTGGTAGTGTAAA
>JARRPN010000123.1:0-5857 GCA_037382875.1 Calditrichaceae bacterium
CGTTACCCAACGATAGAGTGCCCGAACTTTTTCAATTTCCGTTCGAGCAGGTTTTATCAAATAGGAAGCCAGTGATTGAATTCTTTTTTCTACCTGAGGCGGGGTATTAAGAACATAATTATCAATATCTGAATAATCTAAAATATCATTCTGAGCGTGTAAAGTATATACCAGACCAAATAGTATAATTGGCACAACAAATTTCATAAAGAAAATCCTTTAATCAAAAGTATTACCAAGGATTGGTTGCCCAAACAGACAACTCAGGTATAAATCCACGATCGTCCATTTCCAGAACAGCTTTAATCGCATAGGCTATTTCCTGAGAGCTCAATTTATTATCAATCGGCGTCCTTTCAATCCGTTCATTATTGCCAAATGCCGTAGCTACTTCTGATGGATTTATTTGAATAACTCGCACATTATGTTTTCTCAGCTCAGCCTGCCAGGCTTGCGTCATGGATCGCAAAGCAAATTTTGATGCCGAATAAACAGTCGAATGGGCATCACCTTTTAAAGCAGATGTTGATCCGATATTGATAATATGTCCATAATTTTGTTTTTTAAAAATTGCTGCAGCCTTTGAAGCCATTAAAGCTGCACCAAACACATTGACCCTAAATACCAACTCCAGATCTTCTAATTGTAAATCTTCAATTAAAGGCCTACGACCTCCTATTCCGGCATTATTAATCAGACAATCCAACGTTTTAAATTCATTCAAAAATGTCTGATAGGTATGTTCAATATCTTTTTCATCTGCAACATCCGCAACTATTGGGAAGGTGCCTGTTTCTTTAGCTGCTTTATCTAATCGGTTTTTATCCCTTCCTGTAATAGCCACATTCGCTCCGGAATCCACTAATAATTTTGCAGCAGCTTTGCCAATGCCCAGACTTCCACCGGTTATTAAGATATTACGACCTTTGATATTCATTTATTAACTCCTTTCTAGAATTCTTATTTTTATATTTTAACGTTAAATAAAATAATTTTTATTTCATCCCTAAAAATGATATACTATAAGCAATTAATTTGGATCATGGAACCATAAATCCATTTACCCGTACCAAGATTTGATTTTTTAACTTTGAAATTTCAACTTATCTAATTTAAAGGAAAAATTCGATGAAAATAAAGATAATATCGCTTGGTTTTATATTCATATTTCTATTAGCCTGTTCAGAAAAAAGACTATACATCTATCAGGAAAAACCACCTGAAATAAATATCGATGATGTAATACCTGTCGATCCTATGATAAGAAAAGGTGTATTGGAGAATGGACTCACCTATTATGTTAAATATAATGGTGTTCCAGAAAATCGTTGTGAATTGCGCCTAGCAGTGAATGCCGGTTCTATTTTAGAAGATGAGCAACAGCAGGGATTAGCACATTTTGTTGAACATATGGCCTTTAATGGTACAAAGAATTTTGAAAAGCATGAACTGGTGGATTATTTGGAATCCATTGGTATGCGTTTTGGTCCGGAGATTAATGCCTATACCAGTTTCGATGAAACCGTTTACATGCTTCAATTAGCAACCGATAGCATGGATGTCGTAAAAACAGGTTTTCAGGTCCTGTATGACTGGTCACATCTGGTATCATTTGACAGTACTGAAATTGATAAAGAACGCGGCGTTGTAATTGAAGAATGGCGTCTGGGACAGGGTGCTGATAATAGAATGCGGGATAAGCAACTACCTGTTCTTTTCAAAGGCTCTAAATATGCCAATCGTCTTCCCATAGGACAAAAAGCTGTATTAGACACTTTCAAACATAAAACGCTCAAATCATTTTATAAAGATTGGTATCGCCCAGATTTAATGGCTGTTGTAGCTGTAGGTGACTTCGATCCGGAGGAAATTGAGCAAATAATCATCGACAAATTTTCAGATATTCCCACCAAAGAATCGCCCAGAGAAAGGGTTGATTATGCTGTACCGGATAATAAAGAAACCTTATTTGCGATTGCATCCGATCCTGAAGCTACACAATCCAGTATCAGTATTTACTATAAATTACCTGAAGAAGAAGAACAAACTGTACGTGACTATCGACGCATGTTGATCGGTCATCTATACAATGGCATGTTTAATCAAAGATTAGCCGAGTTAGCTCAGCAGAGTGATCCACCATTTTTGTTTGCTTATTCGGGCGATGGCAGATTTGTTCGCGGTCGAAATTTCTATACACTCTCCGCAATGGTCAAGGATAACGGTATTCCGTTGGCTATGCAGACACTTTTAGAGGAAGCCAAACGTGTCAAAGATTTTGGTTTTACTAAAACAGAGTTGGAAAGAGAAAAGTTAAATTTACTTCGAGGAATGGAAAAACTATTTCGCGAACGTACTCAGATGAACTCAAATTCTTTCGCAGCAGAATACATTCGTAATTTCATGTTTGACGAGCCGATACCGGGCATTACTTATGAATACTACATCTTTCAGGATTTTGTACCAGGCATCACCCTGGATGAAGTCAATAATCTTGCTAATTACTGGATTTCGGATTCGAATCGTATTGTTTTGGCAGACTATCCGGAAAAAGATGGTATTGATTCAGTAGATGATTGTCTTCTATCTACTATCTTGGAAGAGGTAGACTCGTCAACGGTTGATCCATATGTTGATGATACACTTGATCAACCATTATTATCTGAAAAACCGGTCGGTTCTAAGATAAAAGAAGAAAAAGTGATTGATGAAATCGATGTCACTGAAATTTCTTTAGAGAATGGCATACGTATTATATTGAAATCAACGCCTTTTAAGAATGATGAAGTACGTTTTACAGCTTTTAGTCCAGGAGGACTTTCATTGGTTCCGACCGAAGATCTCGTACCAGGCCGGACTGCAACATCTGTTTTAGGGCAAAGTGGATTAGGTGAATTTACTGCAATCCAGCTTGAAAAATTATTAGCCGGTAAAGCCGTTAATGTTTCACCATCTTTGGGTCGATTAACAGAAGGATTTTCAGGCAAAGTTTCTCCGGATGATCTTGAAACATTATTTCAACTGATTTATTTATCATTCACTGCTCCGCGTGTAGATAGTACTGCCTTTGTTTCACTACAAACCAGACTGGAGGCTTATTACCAAAATCAGGCCATGGATCCTGAAACCGCTTTTGATGATTCAATAAGCGCAATAACAACGCAGTATAATCCACGATATGAACCATTCAATCTTCAAGCAATCTCTGAAATGGATATGCAAAAATCTTTAGAAATTTATAAGGATCGTTTTGCTGATGCCAGTGATTTTACATTCATTTTTGTAGGCAATTTTGAAGTAGATGAAATTAAGCCTTTGGTAGAAACATATTTAGGTGGATTACCTATTACTAACCGCAATGAAACTTGGGATACTGTTACTTATACTTTTCCTTCAGGCATAAAAGAATGTATTATTAAAAAGGGTATTGAACCTAAGAGCCAAAATTCTATTACTTTTAGTGGTGATTTTGAATGGAATTCCAAAAACAGATTTATCGCCCGTTCCATGATCGATGTATTACGTATTAAATTGCGGGAACGTATCCGGGAAGATTTAGGCGGCACCTATGGTGTAGGTGTCAGCGGATCGTTTGAACATTATCCTAAAGAACGATTTGAGATTGAGATATCTTTCGGTTGTGATCCGGAACGTGTAGAGGAGTTAACAAAGGAAGTATTTGCACAGATTGATAGTCTCGCAAAGTTTGGTACGACCGAGAATTATCTACAAAAAGTGACTGAGACACAACGCAGACAATTTGAATTGAATCTTAAGAGTAATTCCTTTTGGTTGAATAATCTGGAATTCAGATATTTTAATAATTTGGATCCTACCGGTATTATGGATTATTTGGATTTAGTGGACAGTCTAACATTGGACGATATCCAACAAGCAGCAAAGAATTATTTTAATGTGAAGAATTATGTGCGTGTTGTTTTGTTACCGGAGGAAAAGAATTAAAAATATAAGTGGTGATCTAAAAATTAATTTTTTGCCGTATTAAAAAAACTCTGAATTGCCATATCTGTGGATTCAAAAACCGGCATAACCAGTTCAAGTCTGGTTATTTTTAACAGGCTTTTAAGTTTTGGATTGAGATTACATAAATGAACATCTCCACCTATATTGCGCAAGGTGGTCATACAGCTAATTAAGGCACCCAGGCCCAAACTACCCATCCAGTCCAGCTGTTCCAGATTAAGAACAATACGGTTGATTTTATTTTCTTGTAGCTGTCGGATTTGGAAATACAGTTGTTCAATTTCATTCTGACCTACCAACTTACCGCTTAAACTTAAAATCACAACATTGTGTTCGGATGTCTGATTGATATTCAGCATCGGATTCATATTCTTATCTTTCTTTTGTTGATAATTCTAATTTATAAAAATAGCCCCGCAAAAAACGAGGCTGATTTTTACATATTTTGCTTATTCAGCAGGCGGTGTAATTACAAATGATTTTGTGGAAAGTACATCACCATTGGCTGAAACGACTTCTACTTTCCAGTTTCCAGACCATGAAGGATCAATGTTTTTAGAACTCCAGGTACGCCATGTTTTCCCCTTAACGGAAAGTTCAACTCTGGCCTTTTCTTCATCACCTAAGTACCAAACATGTGAAACGGTTGTTGTATCTTCTGATCCGGCAATTTTTGTGAAGCAGTATAATTTGCCAACATCATTGGCAAATGAAGAATCTGCGCCTGAGGGAACCCTATCCTCAATCGCTGTACATATGGTTTGTTCATCAACTACAAGTGCTGCATCCTGTGCATAAATAAAACTGCAAAAAAGCAAAAATATACAGGTTACAAACAAATACTTCATGTTACCTCCATCATTTGTTAAAGACATAAGGTATAGTAAATTACGTGTAATTATTGATTAAACTTTTTTGAACACTCGAGTCAGGTTATTAATAAATCTATAAATATGGATCCAGGTTATGATCTGTAAACAACCGTGAAACCTGCTGCTCAACATCAACAATTTTCATTTTATGGAACATACAGCCTTTTTTTAGACACCCCTCAACCAAGCCGCCATTTGGCAGATGAAATATAAACATCGGTGATGCACATAATTGGCAGGTATCATCAGGTTCTTTTAAATCAACACCACATGTAGGGCAATAGAATTCAATGATTGCACCTTTGGGTATGGATATACCCTCTTCAATATTATTATAGCTTCCATAAATTGGATCAAGATACATAAATCCTTCCTGATCTTTATACTTAACTTTAACTTTAAAAGAGGGTTTTCCGTTAATCTTTATGGACTCATCAGCTAGAGAATGTCCGTTAGGACAGGAAGCATGCTCAACATGTAATGCTTTAGTTGGAACTTCTAATTCAATCTGGATCTTTTCTCTATTACTCATTGTTCAGCTCCTGTGTTTCGGGTAATATAAAATATTTCATTCAGGAATGCTACGATAATGAAATATCAAATCACAAAAACTGCTTTACAAAGAAGCATTTAGTTATGATGTCGACAAACAGAATTGATGATAAAAGATATTAATTGAATTTAGTTGCTAAACGCTGGTGTCAAGGAAGAATTATTTTTCAAAATTGCTGCTAATGATTTGTGTTCATATCTTGATTCGACATGATTTACAACAGTATTTGTTTCATAAGTATAAAATTTACTCTTAATTTTAATTTTTAATTTCACCTTCATGGTACGTTCTCCTTTTTCAGTCTATATTAGTATCGACATCTTGTACTAATTGTTAACTTCTTGACTATTATATGACCTATATTTGTTATTTCCTATGCTCCATGTCACTATACGAATAAATAATAATTTAGGCCTTCTACGTTTCTGCCTTTAATTTTGTTTCAGAT